>JANNWK010000341.1:0-11560 GCA_031408355.1 Myxococcales bacterium | reverse complement strand
GCGGCTGCGTTTCGGCGAGGTTGCGAAGGGTAAAAAGTGAAGATCCTGAAACGGGCGGCCTTGCTGGCAGTCCTCCTTCCCATCGCGTCCGTGAGCTGCAAAAAGCACAGCGCTCCGGTCGGCGCGGCTTCGGGCCTGCCTTCGGGTGCCGTTCCGGTCTCCGCGGCTCCGGCCGCCCCGCCCGTCGTGCTGCTGCCGCCAGCCCCCGGCGCCCAGGCTCCGGCAAGCTTCGCGGATCTGGCCGAGAAGGCCGATCCTGCGGTGGTGTTCGTGAAGACGGTGCAGGAGCGGCGAGGACTGACGGGGCGCCGGCAGGTCGTCGGCGAGGGAGTTGGCAGCGCCTTCGTCTACGATCCGAACGGCCTCATCATCACCAACAACCACGTCATCGAAGGCGCCAGCGAGATCTACGTCGTGTTCGGGCGCAAGCGGCAGGTCAAGGCAACCATCGTCGGCCGCGATCCGCGCACGGACGTCGCCGTCATCCGGGTGGAAGAGCGGAACCTTCCCTACCTACCGCTGGGCGACTCCGAGTCGGTTCGCGTCGGCGACTGGGTGGTGGCGATCGGCAATCCGTTCGGCCTCTCACACACCGTTTCGGCCGGCATCATCTCCGCCAAGGGCCGGACGATTCAGGATGTTAAGGGCCTTGACGAGACCGGCTACTACGATTTTCTACAGACCGACGCGAGCATCAACCCGGGCAACTCCGGCGGCCCGCTGCTCGATTTGGCGGGGCGCGTCGTCGGAATGAACACGGCGATCCGCGCCAAAGCCAACAGCATCGGGTTCGCGATTCCGGTGAACATGATCAAGGAGCTTTTGCCGCGGCTCCTCGCAGACGGCGGCGTTAAGCGCAGCGCTATCGGCGTGGTCGTGGCTCCGCTCATGCCTGAGACACGCGAGCGCCTGAAGCTGACCGAGGAGCTGGGCGTTCTGGTGAGCGTTGTGGTTCCCGGCGGGCCCGCCGACAAGGCAGGTTTGGTCGTCGACGACGTTATCCTTGCGTTCCAAGGCGAGCCCCTGCCCAGTCCGGATCGCCTGCGCTGGGTCGCGAGCTTGGCCGGTGTCGGCAAAGCCGTCACGCTGCGGGTCGCGCGCGCAGGCCGCATCTTCGACCTGCAGCTCAAGCTAGAAGCCCTGCCCGAGCGCGGCCCCAGCCAGCAAGCGCCCCAAGAAGAGGAGTTTGGTTTTTCCCCGTAGGGCGCCGAGGCGCGAGGTGGGCGAACCCCGGATTGCCCGGGTGAGCCTCAGCGTGGTTAGGTAGCGGCATGGTTGGCCGAGCCTCGAAGTCACTGGGTCTTGCTGGTGCGGCTTGGCTCGTGCTCGGCTTGGGCGCACGGGTTGCCGGTGCGCAGCCAGGGCAGGCCCTCGAGCTGCCGCCGCCCAGCGCGCAGGCCAAACACGGCGCGGCCTCGGTGCTGGAGGGCTGGACGAAGTTTGCCGACGGCTGGCTCTTGCTCGACATGGTGATCGTGCTGCTGCTGGCGCTCGCGCTCGGCGCTATCATTGCCTACCACCCGTCCACACGCCGACGCCCGTCCACGCTGGAGCAGTTCGAGCAGCCGAAGACGCTGCTGCTTTACTCGGTGGTGGCAGCCGTGGTCGCGCTCATCGTGCAGATCCAGCCGGCCATGGCCTTCGTGATCTTCGGCATCGGTGGGCTGATGCGCTTTCGCACGATGGTGGGCGATGCCAAGGATACCGGGCGCGTGATCTTGGTCACCGTCGTCGGCTTGTGCTGTGGCCTGAAGATATTCATCGTGGCCGTGCCGGCTACCGTGCTCGGCTGGATCTTGATCTATTTCTTGGAGCAGAGGATCGCCGGGCTCATTCGCATCTCGGGGGTCTCCGAGCAGGCGATGCTGGAGTCGAGCCGAGCGCATCGCTCGCTCATTGAAGCGGCCGGTTGCCGGATTTTTGGCGAGCAGACGAAATTCATCAAGCGTGAGTTTGCCTACGTGGTGCAGGCGCCGCCCACGCTGGACCGCAACGCCCTGCAGGCCCAGTTCGATGCGCTGTCGAGCGAGTTGCGCGGCGTCGTGGACTGGGAACGGCTCTAGCCTGCCTGGGCTAGGGCTCGCGCCAGAACTCGACGTGCAGCTGTACGCTGCCCACGGGGGCAACATGGTGCGAGATCTCCGGCTCGACGAGCCCGGCGCGCTCGGGGGTGAGCCGGTGCACGCGGCCTCGCACGTGGTAGTCGAGCTCGCCCTGCTCGACGACAATACGAGCCCAGGTTCCGGCTTTGGTGCGGTGCTGGGAGCGTAGGCCCGAAGGCAGCGTGTCCTCGGTGAAGGTCGCTGTGCGCTGGTAGACGCGCGCGTTCTCCGGCATCGCGATGCGGCCGCACAGTGGGCAGTCGATAGCCGTCCCGACCTGCGAACTTCGCCCCTCCGGCGTCGTCACCCACGGGCGCTCGGTCCACGGCGGGCGGTGCCGCATGTGTTGGGCGTGCTCGCAGCCCAGCTCGGCGACCCAATCGCCGACTGGGTCCTGACGAAATCCAGTGATGGTGGTCTGCATCGCGCGGTCTCAGCGTGCCATACGCGCCCCCTGGAGGTCCGGACGAAGCGTTGGGCTGCGGGCGCGGCCCGGGGAGATCGGCCGGGCAGCTTCCGTATGACGACGGAAGATGGCTCAAAGTATTCTTGCTTCCCCGTACATTGTTGACCGTTGGGAGCGGATTTCGGGAACGTCGGAGGCCCCCCGTGATCGAAATGTCAGGGAGGTGAATAGGGGGCGGGAATCGGCGTCCAACCGGGAACACCGTGAGACAGAAGCTGAACAAGATCGGCAGCTCATCCTGCTGGCGCAGTCGGGCGACACGTCGGCGTTTCGAACGCTGGTCGACCGTCACCAGCGGCGTGTCTTCGCGATCGCGCTTGGCCTCGTCCGCGACGAGCAGGACGCTCGTGAGATCGCGCAGGAGGCGTTCTTGCGTGTCCACAAAGGGCTCGCGCAATTTCAGGGGGGCTCAAGCTTCTTTACGTGGCTCTACCGCATCGTCACGAATCTTTCGATCGATCTCATGCGCAAGCCCTCGCGCCGAGAGGCGGAGTTTCACCTCACCCTCGAGGCCGACGACGGAGAGTCGTCGCTCCTGCCGCCCGCGGCCGACGCTGACCCGTTCGACGTCGTTCGACGTGGCGAGCTTTCAGAGCGCATCACCCAGGCGCTGGCGGAGCTGCCCTCCTACCACCGTGGGGTCATCCTCATGCGCGAGGTTGAGGGCATGAGCTACGAGGAAATGGCGGAAGCCATGCAGGTCTCCAAGGGCACCATCATGAGTCGGCTGTTTCATGCTCGAAAGAAGCTGCAACGCGCGCTTTGCGCCTGCCACGCCGAAGAGTGCGGCGGAGTCGAGAGCGCGTGAACGCTGACCGTCAGCTGCTCCTCCGGTACGTGGACGGAGAGATGTCGAGGTTCGAGGAGCAGCGCTTCCGTGCCCGGCTTGCCGCGACGCCTGATCTCCGCCAAGAGCTGGCGGAGATCGAACACGTGGGCAAGCTGGTGCGGCTTTGGGCGAGTGAGGTCGAAGGTCGCGCGGGCGGGCTGCTTGAGCCGACGCTGTCTCGTGTGGCCAAGGCCGAAAAGCGGCGTGTTTGGCAGTTCTCGGCGGCGCTGGCGGCTGCGGTCGCGCTTGTCGCGCTCGCTTCGTGGACGGCACCGGAGCGGTTTCAGCGAGCGCCCAGGGCCGCTCGAACTGCGCTGAGCGCGCAGGTGCTGGCGGCGGACAGCGCGGCCATCGAGCGGCTCGACCCGGGCGCGCAGGAGGCTCGCGTGTTCGTGGTGGGTCGGCGAGCCACGCCCGTGGTGTGGCTGGTGGACGACGCGGAGCAGACCACTTTGCTGGACGAGCCAGGGCCGGGCTAGCATGCGGCCCCTTCCGGTCGCGCTGGCGACGTTGCTGGCGTTGCTGGTCGCTGGCTCCTCACCGAGCTTCGCGCGGGCGCAGCCCCGACGGCTGTCGCCGTCGCCGAACCAGCAACAGACACTGATCGAGGTGAGCGTTCTCCACGCTACGCGTGACCACAAGGGCAGGGATCCGCGCATCGGAGAGATGCCGGAGCTCGAGGAAGCGCCGTTCTCAGGCTACGACAGCTACGAGCTGCTCTCACGCCGCCAGCTCGCGCTCGTTAAGGGAGGGAAGCAGAAGCTCCAGCTACCCAATGGACGTCAGTTGGAAACGCGGCTTGAGGACGTTCTGCCCGGCCCCTCGATACGCCTGGTGGCGAGCATCAGTCGCCCTGGAGTCGCGGCCTTTCTGCCTTTTCTGGAGGTGAAGGCTCGCCCAGGCCAGTCCTTCATTGTGGCCGGGCAGAACTACCGGCGCGGGGTGCTGGTGCTCGTTTTCAAGGTGCTGCGCTAACGCCCGCCTTCAGCCGACTGGGAGCGTGAGTACGAATTGGGTGCCCTCACCGGGCGCGCTCGTGACCTGGATGGTCCCGCCGTGTGCGTCCAGGATGCCGCGCACGATGGAGAGACCGAGCCCCGTCCCGCGGCCGTCGCTCTTGGTCGTGAAGAAAGGCTCGAAGATCTGCGGCATGGCTTCGGCCGGGATGCCTGAGCCGGTGTCGGCGACCTCGACACGCAGGCTTTGGCCGGCGTCGGCTTCGGTCAGGCGGATGGTGAGGGTACCGCCGGCCTCGCCCATGGCGTGCGCCGCGTTCGTGAATAAATTCACGAAGACCTGCGTCAACTGGCCAGCGATGCCCATGATCGCGGGCAACCGAGGAGCGAAGGCTCTTTCTACTGTGACTCGACCATCAGCGAACTCGTGCTCGCAGAATCCGAGCGAGCGTTCGATGGCGTCCTGGAGACAGAAGCGCATCCGAGTGTCGCCAGTGGGGCGCGCGTAAGCCACCAGATCGCGGGTGAACTTCAAGATGCGCTCGGCCGCCTCGCTGATACGACCGAGGCGCTCGACGTCGTCGCTGAGCTGCGAGCCGGGCCGCTGCGCTGACCTTTTCGCCAGGTAGTCTGCGTAGGCGATGATCGAGGTGAGGGGATTGTTCAGCTCGTGCACGACGCCCGCCACGATCTGTCCCAGCGAAGCGAGCTTTTCGGTCTGGATGACCTGCGCCTGCAAGCGGTGGAAGCCCCGCACCGCGTCTTCCGCGCGCGCGAAGGTGCGCTGCCTGCTGAGTGCGGCGCCGAGCAGGGTGGTCGCCTGTTCCGCGATCTCCCGCCTGAGCGGGCTCAAAGGCTCTTGGTGCGCCTCGCGCGCCACGTGGAACGTGGAGCCCAGCGCGCCGCGGCCGTCCTCGAGCTCGTACACGCGCTCTTCGGCTAAACTGGGAAACAACCGGGAGGGATCGCGCTCGGGGCCATGCCGCATGCCTGGGGCGAGCCGATGGATGACCACCGGATTGGCGCCGCTCTGCACGATGCAGACACCGAGCGCCGTGGAAGGAAAGAGCATCCCGATGCCGTCCAGGAAGAGGCGTCCCAACTCCTCGGGAGCGATGTCGATAGGCAAGGTGGTGGAGAGCCGCAGCAAGACGTCACGCCATGGTTCAGCTATTGGAGCGTCGGAGGCTCGACGTGTGCCGGAAGGGGCGGGCCGCGTGTCGCGCGACAGGTCGCCCAGAAGCTCGGCGCTGGCGGGGGCTGGCGTGATCGCGTCGGGGTTACGGGTCATTCGGCACGTCCTTTCCCCCTGGTTCAGCGCCACTGGCCTTCTCGAGATCGAGGATCTTCGCGCCGCCCACGTACGTTTTTGTCTCGTACTTGGTGATCTTGCCGACCTTGCGAACGATTTCGGCCATTCGCTCCGATTCGCGAATGATCACGCTGGTGGCGGTGGACAGTTGTGGATCGTGCTCGAGCTTGCGACGGAGCAGCTCTGCGTAGCCGATCACACTGGTGAGCGGCTGGTTCAGCTCGTGGGCAGCGGCGCCAGCCAGTTCGGCGACGATGGCCATCCGCTCCCGCGCGCGCAGCTCATCCTGCGCTCGATCGAGTCTTTCCTGCATACGCAGACGTTCGCGGATGTCGGTAAAGATCCCGACGCTGCCGATCGGTCGACCGTTGTCCACGACCAGGGAGGCGGACAGCGTGACGGGGATTTGTCCGCCAGCGGAGTCGAGCATATCTACACGGTAGTCCTCGAGGCGCCCGTACCCGCTCAGCGCCGGATCCCGGATCTTCTTCATGATGTCGCGGGCGACACCAGTCGGATAGAGCTGCTCCACCCGCATCTTTCCGACGACAGTACTGGGCGAGTAGCCGAAAATGCGCTCGGCGGCGCGGTTGAAGAGCAGGACGATGCCCTTCAGGTCCGCTGAGACGATGCCATCGACCGAGCTGTCGATCACGCGCTCTAGGAACTCCTTGGTCTGCTTCAACTCAATGGCGGTTTGTCGCTCTTGGGTGACGTCACGGAAGGTCGACAGCACCGCGTCGTCGTCGTGCAGCACCGAGCTGAAGCTCACATTGAGCGTCAGTTGCTCGCCAGATCTGCAGCCGACAGCCAGGTCGATGCTGCGCGGATAGACGCCGTCCGAGAAGCCCCGCAGCATACGTTCGCCGCGCTCGCGGTCGCCGCTGGCTAGGAGGTCAGTCATGCGCAAGGCGGTAAGCTCGGTCTCTGAGAAACCGATGATCTCGCGGGCTCGCGGATTGGCGAACAGGATCTGCCCACTGCGATCGATGACGATCATCCCATCCGCCGCGCTCTCGAAGAAGTCGGCGTAGCGACGGAAAAGCTGCACGCGCCGCTCGGCCTCGACGCGCGCCGTGGCGATCTTCTCGGTTTCGGCCCGCAGCGACTGCAGGATCCGCGCGTTCCTGAGCGCGATGGCCATGGCGTTGGCCACCGTGGTGACCAGCGAGAGCTCGTAGTCGTGGAAGGCTGCCTGGCCCTTGGAGCGCAAGAACAGCACCCCCATCGGACCGTGGTCGTGCAAGATAGGCAGCAGGGCCAGGGAGTTGAAGCCGGGAGCGCCTTCGCTATGCTTAACGACCTCGAACAGCGGGTGACGGATTGCGTCTCGAATTACCAGCGCGCGACCCGTGCGGCACACTTCGCGGATCTCCGGGTACTTGCCGAGGTCGATGGGCAGATCGCGGAGCTGTTCGTCGTCGCTCGTGGCGAGGACGTAGCCCATGTTGCCTGACTCGGCGAACAGCACGATGCTGCAGCGGTCCACGTGGGCGACGTCTGCGACCCTTTGGACGACGGTGAACAGAATGTCGCGGATGTCTAGCGTCGAGGCAAGCTTCTGGGTTAACTCCAAGACCGTTTGTTGGTAGCGCTCGCGCTGACTGATACGCTCCACGTACTCGCGCACGCGCACCTGGCCACGCAGCCGCGCGATCAGCTCTGCGGGGCGGAACGGCTTGTGCACATAGTCGTCGGCACCCGAGGCGAACACGCGCTCGATTTCGTCGTCGGATTCCAGCGCCGTCAGCACGACCACTGGCACGCTGGCCAGGCGTGGCGTCTTGCGGATGTGCGCCAGGAGGGTGTAACCGTCCGGCGCTGGCATCACTAGGTCGAGCAGGATGACACGGGGCTCGTGCTCCTCCAGGTAGCGTAGGGCTTCCGTCCCCGAGTCGCAGGCAACGACCGACAACTGCGCGTCCGCCAGCGTCTGGCACAGGACATGCCGGCTGACGGCATCGTCGTCGACAACTAGGATCGTTTCCTCGCTGGGCACGAAGCCTCTAAGATACCACGGCCGGGACCCGGGGGGGCGCGAGACGGGCTCGGCGGGCTCGGCCTTTTGCGTTTCTGAGCGCTTCTCGCTATATACGGCCGCGTGAGTTCGGTCCTGCCGCCCGCGCCAGGTGGTTCAGCTGGTCCAGATGCGCCCGGAGCCGATGAGCTCGAGCAGCTGGAAGAGCTGGGAGACGATGCCATCATCGCCCAGCAGTCAGCCGCCCATGCTCCCAAGCCTCGGGCGCAGGTGGTGGACGAAGCACGGTCGGTCGTGATTGGCCCAGCGGCTCCGGAGGGCCGTAAGCCATCCGAGCGGACCGACAAGACGATTGTGATCCGCGACCGCCGCGAACTCGAGGCACTGCGCCGTGAGATCGCGCGCAGGAGACCTGGAGGTCAAGGGAGGAACCTTTGGCTGTGGGTGGCGGTCGGTGTGGCGGCTTTCATCGTCGGCGGCCTTGCGGCTCTGCTGGCGACACAGAGCGATTCGGCTCCCGCGCCTGTGGAACCTGCGCTTGGGGAGCCTGCGCCTGTGGTCGCGCCGACCCCGGCATCCGCCGAGCCGCTCGTCCTCCCGCAGGCTCCCGCGGTAAGCATTGATGAATTGCCTGTGGAAGATCCGCTGAAGCGCAAGCAGCGTCGCTAGTTCGCGTTAGTCGGTGAGCGCCGTCGGCGCGGCTACGACCAGAAAGCCTGCGCGAGTGAGCGGGGCCTCGATGAGGCTTCGGTCCCCAACAATGACGATGACCGGCCGCGCCAGCTGAAGTTGCGCCGCTGCGCGTGTCACGCCCTCGGTCGTCTCTGCGGCAAGCAGCGTGGGATAGCGTTGGTAGTAGTCGGCTGCTAGGCCCAAGCTCCACGCCTCGCTCAGTGTGCTCGCCATGCGGGCGCCTCGCTCCAGCCGAGCACCGAGCGACTGAATGAGGGCTGCGCGGGCTCGAGCCAGCTCTGCCTGTGAGATGGGCGCGCCCAGGCGGGGGTCGCCGGCCCGAGCCAGCTCTCTGCTTGCTTCGAGCAAGGCTTCCGCGGTGACATCGCTGCGCACGCTGCTGGTGACGAAGAGCGCTCCCCAATGCAGGGTGGCCACATTCTGGGCATGCGCGCCATAGGTGTAGGCGTGCTTCTCGCGCAAGTTCAAGTTCAAGCGGGAGGTGAAGAGCCCGCCCAGCAAGCTGCTTAGCAGCTCGCGGGTCTCGAAGCCGGGTGCGCTGCGCTTCGGCAGTGGTTGGGCGATGACCAGCGCCGACTGAGCCGCGCCCGGGCGGTCGATCAGCAAGATTTGCTTGGGCGGAGGAGGCTGCCGCGGCACAACCGGCGGCTCCAAGGCCTGCCGCCCCTTGCTGAGTTTTCCGAACGCCTGCTCGGCACTCTTGCGCACGTCTTGAAGCGTTGCGTCTCCGACGACGATCAAGCTGGCGTCGCCAGCGCGGTAGGCTTTGCGGTGAAAGTCGCGCAGATCGTCCAGGCTGAGCCGCCGGACGTCGGCGATGATGCCGGCCGCGGGGCGACCGTGGGGTGGCTCGAACAGCGCGTCGAGCGCCGTCAAGGAGGCGAGGTGCTCCGGGCTCTGCTGCTCCGTGCGTAGTCCGTCGAGCCATTCGTTGCGCACCCGCTCGAAGTCCACCGCCAAGAAGGCAGGCTCTTGCACCACCTCGCCGAGGAGCGCCATAGCCCGCGGTAGATCTTGGGTCAGGACAGAGAGCGACAGGGTGGTCGCGTCGCGTCCGGCGTCCTCGTCCAGGGTCGCCCCGAGTTGCTCCACAGCCTCGGCAAGTTTCAGCCCTGGGTGAGCCCGCGTGCCTTCAGTTAACATCCGCGCTGTGAGCGCCGCCAAGCCGCTCTTACCGGGCGGGCAAGCGGCGGCGCCGTGGCGAAAGACCAGGTGCACGGAGGCTACTGGCGCAGCCTTGTGGAGCAGCATGAGCGAGAGTCCGCTCCCGAGCGTGGTCTGCTCCGCCGCGGGGAACCGCAGCTCGCCCGTCGCGCTGGCAACTGGGCGGGTCATGCGCCACGGTTCCGGATCCGGCGGCAGGTTGCTCGCTGCGGTGGTCGCGTGCGGTGGCAGGGCGGCCTGAGGAGCCGGGGTTCCGCTGCCGCCGCAGCTCAAGATGAGCGCACCCCAGAAGGCGTAGCGGCTCACGGCTGCACTGCTCCAGGCTTGGCCGCGGGCGCGACGGGCCGAGTAACGACCGTCACGCGCGCTTCGCGCCTGAGGTGCTGACGCAGTACTCGCTGGACGTCGGCCCCCTGAACCTGCTCGATCTGCTGGATCCAACGCGGCAGATAGCCAGGATCCCCGGTGTAGTGCTGGAAGCGCTGGAGCAGCCCAGCGCGCCCCGATTCGCCGCCGCCTCCGTTCAACAACTCCAGGCTTGCCAACGTGGACACCAGAATGCGGCGCTTGGCGCTCGCCAGCTCGTCCGCCGTGGGTCCCTGTTGCTCGAGGGTCGCGAGCACCTCCTCGAGGGCGGTTTCCAGCTCGCCTACCGGCTTGCCGGTGGCGGCGGTGGCCGTCACGACAGCGATCCCCGAGAGCTGATTGGAGTCCTGGCTGGCCGCGACGTTGGAGGCGAGCTTGCGGTCGACTACCAATGATCGGTACAAACGGGTGGCCTTGCCGCCAGCGAGGATGGCCATCGTGACGTCCACGATGGGGTCATCGCTGGTGTAGGCGGGCGGCGTGCGATAGCCGAAGCTGACCTCGCCCAGCTCGACCGGTTCGTCCACGACCGAGCGGCCCAAGCGGGCTGGCGGCAGCTGACGCTCCGGCGTTGGCTTCCGGGGCCGTCCGGGCAGGCTGCCGAAGTATTTCTCGATCGCGGCCCTGACGGCGACGGGGTCGAAGTCGCCGGCGATCGCCAGAGTGGCGTTACCGGGCGTGTAGTAGTCGAGGAAAAATCCGCGTACGTCGGCGAGCGTAGCCGCGGAAAGGTCCGCCATGGAGCCTATGACTGCGCCGTTGTAGGGGTGTCCGGTTGGAAACAACGCGTCGAGAAGCGCGAGGTAACTGGGGCCGTACGGAGCGTTGTCATAGCTCTGGCGGCGTTCGTTCTTCACCACGTCGCGCTGGATGTCGAGCTGCTCCTGGTCGAGGACGTCGAGCAGGTAGCCCATGCGGTCGCTCTCAAGCCAGAGCACCAGCTCGAGTTGGTCGCGGGGTACCGTTTCGAAGTAGTTGGTGCGATCGTAGCTGGTGGTGCCGTTCACGTTCGTCGCCCCCGCGCTCTCCAGCAAGATGTCGAACTCTCGTCCGACGTGGCGCGAGCCGGCAAACATGAGGTGTTCGAACAGGTGCGCGAAGCCGGAGCGGCCCTGAGCTTCGTTGCGCGGCCCCACGTGGTACCAAATGTTGACGGCCACCAGGGGCAACGCGGGATCGCGGTGCAGAATCACGCTGAGGCCGTTGTCGAGCGTGAGGCTTTCAAACGAGATTTGTGGCGGTTTTTGCGCCGAGGGGGGCGCCAGGGCGAGCCGCTCTGCTTGGCCAGCCAGCTCGGGCTTTGCCGGCGGTTCAGCCTGGAGCGGGAGAGTCGAAAGGCCAATCATGGCCAACAGCCGCGCTGGTCGCATGCGTGCGTTCGTACGTGAGATCGCCAAAGAGCGCGAGGAGTTCCGCCGGGAGCCCAAAGGGTGGTACCAGTCAGCCCTCATGTCGCAGCACGGCTCGGGCTACGGTGGTTACGGTGGTGGCGGACCCCCGGCAGGAGGTCCACCGGGCGGAGCACCCCCCGGCTATCCTCCTCCGGGCGGCGGTGGTTACCCCCCAGGCTACGGGTCCCCGCAAGGGCCTCCTGGTTATCCGCCGCAAGGGCCTCCTGGCCATCCGCCGCAGGGGCCTCCCGGTTATCCGCCGCAGGGGCCTCCTGGTTATCCGCCGCAGGGGCCTCCTGGTTA
>JANNWK010000340.1:0-4541 GCA_031408355.1 Myxococcales bacterium | reverse complement strand
CGACACGAACAAGTCGTTGTGAGAAGGACCGTGCCCAGCGACCTTTTCATACCTGAGGTGTCGACCCGATTTCACGAAACCGCCGCCACCACCCGCCAGGATCCAGGGCAGCTGGGTCAAATCGTGACTGCCGGAGCCAAGCTGCCCGCACCACAGCACCAGCGTGTGGTCGAGCAGCGTACCGCCATCCGACTCGGGCAAACCCTGCAGTAGTCCGAGCAAGGTCGCGAACTGTTGGGAATGAAGCTGGTGGTAGCGCTTGATTGGGGCCACCGCGTTCGCGTCGTCCTTGAGCTCGCCGTTCTCCGCCGTCTTGTGTACGAGATCGTGCAGATCCGAGGCGCCCAACGCGCCGGGCGTGTAGCCGACGAGGCTGGGCGGCAGCTCTGGCAGGGCGATCGTCACGACGCGCGTCCGGTCGCAGGCCAACGAGGCAGCGGCCAGCCGCAAATGCATGTCCGCGATGTCCGGGTAGGCGCTGGCGTCGTTCCAGGCGCCCGCATACGTCTTCTCGCCTTCGCGAGTCGGTTGCGTGCAGGCAGCCGTCGGTGCCAGCTTGAGGCGAGCTTGCAGGTCTCGCAGGGCGTCAGCGTGAGCTGCAAGCTTGTCCTTGTCGTGCCCGCCAAGTTTCGGCGACATTCCAGCGAACTCGCCCGCTGCCCAAGCCAGGACCGCGTCGTCCTGCGCGGCTCGTGCCTGCGCCGCGCTGTCGTCGGGTTTGACGAAGTCTCCGAAAACGCGATCGTAGGCCTGAGCCGGATCCGTTTCGAACGGGATCGGCGCGCCGGTTTGCCCGAATGACACCGCCCACTCTCCGAAGCTGACGTCTCGAACCGCGAGTTCGAGCGAGGGCACCTTGGTGAGCGGGATTCCCTTGTTCATCTCGGCCGCGATGTACTGGTCGATCGAATAGGCGCTGGGAAGCGTCTCGCTCTGGCGGTTGACGCCCGTCAGCGCGTGGGTCGTGCCGGCGTAGTGAGCGTTCCCCGGTTGAGTCGGGTCGACGTCATTCGAGTGCATCTCGAGGCCATCCAGGAATAGCAGTGACTTCTTGTAGGGCTCAAGAGCCTCGCGATGCAGCTCGCCCAGCGTGAAATCCGTCTCGGTTCCGGAGGGCGCCCACAGGTTTCTGAGCGTGCCTTGCTGCGTGTAGAAGAACACGAGTCGGCGCGGGATTTCGGGTGCAGCCGCTCGGGCGCTGGTCGCGATTCCGTGCAGTAGCGCGGCGGCGCCGCCCACACCCAGGGCCTGAAGGAGCCAGCGACGATCGAAACTGGCTCGAGAACGGCGTGTGGTCATGGTGCGATCAGTGTCCTCTGGCGGAAGGCGTCGCTCGAGACGAGCGCGATCAAGAGTTCGGGCAGTTGGTTGCCGGAGGCTTTGAACCCCTCCACGGTCGATTTCAGCGCGCAAAGATTGAGTTCGTTTTCACCCACCCCAAGCGCATAGCGGTACCACTGTTCGGTCACGCACACGCCAACTTGCTGGCTCTTGGCCAGCTTGCCGCCAAGCTCGACAGCGCCGTCGAAGGGGCCATCGATATCGAGCGTGCTCGTGAGCACTCCCGACGCATTGACCGGCAGGCCGTTGTCGAGGTCGCGGTAAGCGCCCAGCGCGTCATAGTGACCGAAGCCGTAGCCGATGCCATCGATGGATTCGTGGCAACCTTTGCACTCCGGCTTGACGTGGGTGTGCTCCAGGCGATCGCGGGTCGTCATGGGGGCGTCGCCCAGCATCGGCTCGGGGGCGCCTGCGATGCCGGGGGGCGGAGGCGGCGGTTCGTTGCACAGCAGGCGCGACATGACGAACACGCCACGCAAGACCGGAGCATCGGCGGTCTCGTGAGCAAATCCTGCCAACAAGCCCGCCTGGGTCAGGATGCCCGCGCGCTGTGCGGGGTTCACGTCGATCAAAGACAACTCGGTGCCCGTCGGTTGCGTGACGCCATAGAGCGGCGCCAGCGCGGCATTGACGTAGGCCTTCGTGTCCGTGAGCATGCCGTCAAGCGTTCCGCGCTCCCAGAATAGGTAATCCGCGTAGCGCGTGGCCGATTCTCTCAGTGCCGCAGCCGTGGCGTCGTTGAAGCTCGGAAACAGCGTGGCGCTCTTGCTGAGGTTGTCCATCTTCTCGAAGCGCAGCCACTGGCTTTGAAACGTGGCAACCGCCGCGCGCGCCCTGGGATCGGCCAGCAGCCGGCGCGCCTCGCTCGTGACGCCTTCGGTAGCGTCGAGCTTCCCGCTGCTAGCGGCGTCGAGCAGTGCTGCGTCTGGCATCGAGTCCCAGAGCAGGTAAGAAAGCCGCGAGGCCATCTCGTGGCCGGTGAGCGGCAGCGTTTCACCCTCGCTGGCGCCGGTCTTGCCCAGCTCGACGCGATAGAGGAAAGCTGGCGACTCCAGCACGGCTCGGATGCTGACCTCGACAGCCTTGGGAAAGCCCCAGCTCGCCTGCGACGTGTTGAACAGCGTCGTGAGCCGCGACAGCTCTTCCGGCGTGGCAGGGCGCCGGTAAGCGCGGGCCGCAAAGCTCGCGACGAAGTCGGAGGCGCAACTGGCAGTAGGGCTCGTGTCCGCTGCGCACGGCAGCCAAGTCGGCACAGCAGCAGCAGCAGCGACGGCAACCTTCTTGGCTTGATCAAAGTAGCCCTCGACCAGAGCAGACGAGACCGATTGCGCCGAGCCGAGTGTGTCGAACCCGTTGACCTTGTTGTCGGTAGCCAGAGAGGCCGCTTCGAACTCCAAACCCGGGAACAGATCTGCCAGGGTGCTGCGGTACTCGCGGTTCGTGAGCCGCAGTAGCGGCGCCGGCGCCGCCAACGTCGAGGACCCGTCGCAGGAGACGGGAAGCCCCGTTTCAGGGTCCAGAGGCGCGCCGGGATCGTTCGGCTGCCAGGCGCCGGGCCCGACTGCGCCGCCGCTGCCGCCGCTGCCCAATGTAGGTCCGCCGGCGCCGTCGCTCTTGACGTTCCCAGTGCAAGCCAGGGTGTAAAATGCCAGTGGCAGCACGAGGCTCGCCCAGCTTGGAGGTTTCGTCATCGGCCAGAATACGAACCCCGAAGCCAGGCACTCAGCTCACCAATTTTGCCCGGCGAGCAATATTCCGGGCCTGGAACCGGCGCCAGATCTAGGCAAGCGGCAGGCTGATGCGGAAAACCGTCTTGCCGGGCCCGCTGGCCACGTCGATGGTACCCCGGTGGTCGGTGACGATGCGATGCGTGATCGCCAGGCCGAGTCCCGTCCCGCCCTCTTTGGTGGAAAAGAATGCGTCAAAGATGGGCGCGTCGGGGCTGGAGAGGCCGGGCCCGTCGTCCTCGACATCCAAGAACACCTGGCGTGGCCCGCGCCGCCCGCGCAGCACCACCGAGCCCTGCCCGCTGCCGGCGCTCGCCTCAATCGCGTTGTTGAGCAGGTTCAGTAGCACCTGCGTCAGCTTGGCAAAGTCCGCCGGAAACTCGACCTCGGCGGTCGGCAGGTCGCGCTCGAGTCGGACGTTGGCAGAAGTAGCCGACGCAGAGACGAGGCTAAAGGCGTGCTCACACAGCTTCAGCAAGCTAACGGCTTTGAGCTGCAGCGGCTTGGGCCGCGCGAAGTCCAAAAACTCGGTCACGAGATCCGCGAGCCGCTTGATCTCATCACGGACCACGCGGGTCGCTTCGAGCATCTCCGGATCGGCCGATTTGCGCTTGATGGCGCGCTCCAGGAAGGACACGTGAAGCTGAGCGCCATTGAGCGGGTTTCGGATCTCGTGCGCTAGCCCTGCCGCCAGGGTGCCGATTGCCGCCAGCTTCTCGGCCTGACGTGTGCGCTCCGCCAAGGCCTTTTCGTCGGTCAAGTCCCGACCCATGGCCAGCAAGACCACGTCGTCCCCCACCTCCTCGCCGGCGAAGCTCAGGCTCCACAGCATGTCGCGCGTCTGGCCCGCGCGCGTACGCAGGCTGCCTTCAATCGACTGGGTCGGAGCTTGGCCGCTCGGACGCTGCCCGAGCTTGCTCGACAGCTGGCCCGCGCGGTCTACCAAGCCCATCACGTCCAGGAAGTCCTTACCCAGCACTTCGTCGCGCGCGTAACCCGTGACGCGCTCGGCCTCCTTGTTGAAGAGCTGAATCCGCCCCTGGCGATCGATTCCCACGAGGATCACGCTCGCCAGCTCCACGGCGCTCACGTAGCGGCGTTCGGCTTGAGCAAGCGCGGTGCCGAGCCGGACCCGCTCTTGCTGCTCCACCTGCTGGATCCGCGCAAGGAAGGAGTCCCTGTACGCCTCGAGCATGACCGTCAGCTCTAGATCGAGTATCCGATTTAGCGCATCGCGCGTCGGGGCCGCCGAGGCTCCCAGCATGGACTCGGCAAGCCTGAGCAAAGCCAGGCGGACCTGCGCCATCGCTGTCAGCATGTAGCGCTGCGGCAGGCCGATCCGCACGTGTACCCGGCCGATCTGTGAGGTTTGCTCGTGGTAGGCGTCGTCGTACTTGCCGCCGCACACTCGCCCAAGCCAGGCCACGAGCGAACGTTGCAGCCGCTTAACCTGCTCCTCCCCCGTGAAGACGC
>JANNWK010000339.1:0-9705 GCA_031408355.1 Myxococcales bacterium | reverse complement strand
CGGCGAAACCATCAAGGATTGTCAGGTCGAGTACCGCACGTTGGGCGCGCTGAACGCGGACAAGTCGAACGTGGTGGTCTGGGCCACGTGGTTCAGCGGCACCACGCGCGATCTTTTGGGGCTGGTGGGACCGGGCAAGTTGCTCGATAGCTCGCGCTATCACGTGGTGTTGGTGGGCGCGCTCGGCAATGGGGTCTCGTCATCGCCGTCGAATAGCCCGGCGCAGCCGCGCATGACCTTCCCGAAGCTGGCGATTGGGGACATGGTCGAGAGTCAGCATCGGCTGCTCACGCGCGTGCTCGGGCTCACGCACGTGCTCGCCGTGATGGGCATCTCGATGGGCGGCATGCAGACGTTTCAGTGGGGCCTTTCGTACCCTGGCTTCATGGATCGCCTGGTCCCGATCGTGGGTTCGCCTCGGCTGGCGCCTTACGATCTGCTGCTCTGGCAAGCCAACCTGGACGCTATCGAGCAAAACCCGGGCTTTGAGGGCGGGAACTACCGGGTTCAACCGGCGCTTCAGGCCGTGCAGGAGCTGGCTGAACTCATGCTCACCACGCCTCAGCGCTACAATCAGTCGGTCACTCGCGAGCAAGTCGTTGCGGAGCGCGCGAAGATGGGCGCGCCGCGCTTCGATGCCAACGATCGCGTTCGCCAGCTGCGCGCCATGATGGCGCACGACGTGTCAGCGCCCTTTGGCGGCTCGATGGACGCCGCCGCCAAGGCCCTGAAGGCCAAGCTGCTCGTGATCGTCAATAGCCACGACCACATGGTCACGCCGGAGCCGGCGCTGGCGTTTGCGCGGCTCGCCAAAGCGCCAACGCTGGTCCTCAACGGCGACTGTGGTCACAAGGCACCGGGCTGCGAAGAGACCGCGATCGGCGCCCGCATCGCGGAATTTTTGAAGTAGCGCGGGGGAGGCCTGGCTGAAGGGTCGCCCAGCTGGGCGACCAGAACCTCACTTCAGCGCGGCCACAGCGGCGGCGGCAGCGGCGAGGCTCACTGGCTGCGCGGCCTTCAGCTCAGGCGCGAAGATGGCGACTCGCAGTTCCTCGAGCGCCCAGCGCAGCCGGTGCGCGCCGTCTCGGTCTCGCGCGGTCGCTTGCTTCATCAGGAAGGCGCTCCAGATAGGCGTGAAGGGAGCGGCCTTGTTGGCATCCTTGCGTGGGTCCGTGATGGCGCGCGCCAGGCGAGCCTGGGCCGCGCCGAGGTAGCGTGGGAGCTGAGCCACCCGAGCGGCGCCGGCCTGCGTCAGCAGATCGGGCAGAAAAAGCTGGTCAAGTTGGGCCCTGACGTCGGCGGCCGCAGCAGCTCCGCTGGGCTGCTTCGAGGCGCTCACCAGCGCTCTCAGCGTCTTGTCGAGCTCGGCGGCGGCGGCCGAAACGGCGCCGGCGGTTCTCTCGAATACGCCGACGAGCCGCGGCGCGCCGCGAGCGAGCAGGGCCCCGAAGCTGGACTGCTGGCGCGGTAGCTCAGCCGAGCTGCCCAGCTCGAAGGCCTCGTCCACAACGGCCGACAGCAACTGCTCGCGGAAGGCCTCGGTCTCGGCGCGCGAGGCGGGCATGCCGAGCCGGCCCGTGAACGGCGGCGGGACACGTTTGGCCAGCGCCACGAGCGGGCCCTTCACGGCCAGCAAGAGCAAGCGGCGGACGCCGGACCGGTGGGCTGAGGCAGCGGCTGCTGGCGAGTCCAGCAGCGCTAAGTCGACCGACTTCTGGCGGTCGAGCAAGGCCGGATAAGAGCGAATTTCGGTCCCCAGGACGTTGCGGGCCACGAAGGGGGGCAGGTCGCCAAAGTCCCAGGAAATAAGCCCAGTGCGGCCCCAGTCCGCGGGCGCGCCGGCGCGCAAGAGCGCCTCGCGGGCCTCTGCGCCGTGCTGCCGTAGCAGCAGCTGAACGTCCCGGCTCTGCGAAAGCACCTGAGCGTGTTCGCCGAGCACCCGGCAATTGAAGTGCAAGTAGCCGGAGATCTGGGGCGCGTTGAAGTCGTCTTCCTTGGCGTCGACGCCCGAAACCTCGAACAGCGCGCGCGCCAGGGCCGGGAGCAGCGGGCCCTGATAGGGAGTGAGCCGCGGAGCGAGCGTCTTTGCCAGCTCGGGCAGGGAGCCGAGTCCCTTGCGCAAAGCGCGCGGCAATTCCTCGAGCAGCGCGCGGATTTTTCGCTCGTGCCAGGCCGGGATCGTCCAGTCGAGCTCACCTGCCGCGAGCTGCGGCAGGAAGGCGAGCGGCACGCTGAGCGTGACGCCGTCGTCCTCGGCGGACGGATCGAAGCGGTAGCTGGCAGAAAGCTCCACGCCATGCAGGGTCAGGCTATCCGGATAGTGCTCCGGCAAGAGCGGTGACTCTTGCGTGAGCACGTCCAAAAGCGAGAGACGCAGCAGGCCAGCATCGAGCTTTTCTGCGTCCTCACGCCAAGCCTCGAAGGTCTTACCGTTAACAACGAGGTCCGGCACGCGCCGGTCGAAGAACGAGAGCAGGCGTTCCTCGTCGGCCAACATGTCGCTCTGCCGGGCCTTGTCCCGAAGCCGTGCCACCTCGGCCAAGAGCGCGCGGTTCGCCTCTTGAAAGCTGCCCCGGCTCTTGTACTCCCCGCGCACGAGCGCATGCTCCAGAAACATCAGCCGGGCGCGCGCCGGCGCGATGAGCGAGAAGTCGACGCTGCGGTCCCGAAGCACCGGCAGTCCGAACAGCGTGGCGTGCTCCTTCACCGAGGCTCGCGCCGATTTCTCCGACCAATGAGGCTCGGAATAGCTGCGCTTGAGGAGGTGTCCGCCCACTTGGTCGAGCCAGCTGGGCTCGATCTTTGCGGTCAAGCGCGCGAATAGCTGGCTCGTTTGCACCAGCTCGAAGGCCATGATCCATGCGGGCGGCTTCTTGGCGAGGCCGGAGGCAGGGTGAATCGCAAAGCGCGTCTGTCGGGCTCCCAAGTACTGGCGCGGCTCAGGGTTCCATTGGCCAATCCTCGAGAGCAGCCCGCTCAGGAGCGCCAGGTGAAGCGCCTCGGTGTGCTCGCTCTTGATGGCCGGACGCTGTCGCCCGGCGCGTTTGACCTGGCCCGCCAGGCCCAGCTCACCCACCACGTCTTCAAGTTGGCGATAAAGCTCGCTCCATTCGCGGACCCGCGCGAAGGACAGCAGGTTTTCCTTGCAAGCGCGGCGCAGCTGCGAGGTGCCGCGGCTCTCGTGCTCGCGTAAGAAGGCCCAAAGTCGCAAGAGCCCCACGAAATCGGAACTCTCGTGGCGAAACGGCTGGTGGAGCTGGTCGGCTTTCTGCTCCAAGCCGCGGGGCCGCTCGCGCGGATCCTGAATGTTCAGCGCCGCTGCCAGAACCAAGACCTCTGGCAGGCAGCCGCGCTCAGCGCCCGCCACGATCATCCTGGCCACCCGCGGGTCCACCGGGAAGCGCGCCAGTTGCCGGCCGAGTGTGGTGAGCTCGCGCTCCTCGCCCAGTGCGCCCAGCTCCTGCAGCACCCGGTAGCCCTCGCTGATGGAGCGAGCGTGCGGCGGATCCAGGAACGGAAAATCCTCCACGTCGCCAAGGCCCAGCGCTTTCATGCGCAGGATGACGCCTGCCAGGCCGGTGCGGGTCATCTCCGGACACGTGAACTCCGGCCGCGCGGCGAAGCTCTGCTCATCGTAGAGCCGGATGCAGATGCCCTCACGCACCCGCCCGCAGCGCCCCTTGCGTTGGTCGGCGCTGGCCTGGGAAATCGCCTCGATCTCCAGGCGCGTGGTGCCGGTCCTTGGGTCGTAGCGCGACAGGCGGGCGATGCCGGTGTCGATCACGTACACGATGCCTGGGATCGTCAGCGACGTTTCGGCGACGTTGGTGGCCAGGATCACGCGCCGCGCGGGGATGCTCACAAAGACCTTGGCCTGCTCCGCTGCGGACAGGCGGCTATAGAGTGGCTGTATCTGGGTGTGGCGCAGGTTGCGCGCCGAAAGTGCCTGCTCGGCTTCGCGGATTTCGCGCTCGCCGGGCAGGAACACCAGGATGTCGCCATGCGGATCGAGGGAGGTGACGTTCGCGACCGCGTCGGCGACGGCCTCCGCCAACTCGACGTCTGCTGCCGGCGGCTCGTACAATACCTCGACCGGGAACGTGCGCCCCTCGACCTGGAGCACCGGCGCGCCACCAAAGAACTCGGAGAAGCGCTCCGTCTCGATGGTCGCGGAGCTCACGATCACCTTCAAATCCGGCCGCTCGGGCAAAATGCGCTTCAGCCAGCCGAGCACGAAGTCGATGGTCAGGCTGCGCTCGTGAGCTTCGTCAATGATCAGCGTGTCGTAGCCTCGGAGCCACCTATCGCCTTGGATCTCCGCCAGCAGGATGCCGTCCGTCATGAACTTCACCCAGGTGTTGTCGCAGGTGCGATCCTCGAAGCGGATTTGGTAGCCGACCTCGTTGCCGAGCTGACAGGACAGCTCGTCCGCGACGCGAGCGGCCACGCTGGTGGCTGCGATACGGCGTGGCTGGGTCACCCCGATGCGCTGCTTGCCGCCCCGGCCCATCTCGAGCGCCAGCTTGGGCAGCTGGGTCGTCTTGCCCGAACCGGTGGCCCCCGCCACGATCACCACCTGATGCTCGGTCAGGGCGGCCGCAATGTCGGAAATGCGCGCCGAAATCGGCAGCTCTGCCGGGAACTCGATGCGTGCGCGCCCCTGGGAGGCGGACCGAGCGGGGGGACCGGACATGGCGGCGGGTGTGCTCCGGGGGGAGGCTTGGCACAACCTGGCACGCCCAGCACCTCCGGAATTCGCCCGTTTGGAGAGTGCTGGGGCCCCACTCGAGTTGGCCTGGGCATTGCAAGGCAGCTGTTCGAGGTTTCCATGCGCCATCTATCCGCTCGCCGACTCCAGCCCCTCGTCTCCCTCCTGCCGCTGCTCCTTGTCGCGTGCAGCGGTGGCTCGTCCGAGTCCGGCCCTACCAGTGATCCGGATTCGGGCTACTTCGAGTCTGCGGCCAACCAGACGGGCGGGTCCAAGGCAGGCGGGGGCGTCCTCAGCGGAGCCCCTTCCGCCGGCCCGGAGCAGGCCGACGGTGACAACGCCGCTCGGGAGATCGCCGAGGCCGACATCATTCAGCTTGAGGGCACGACCCTCTACGCGATGTCGCGAAGCGGCGGGCTGAGCGTGATCGACATCAGCCGACCCAATGCGCTGACCATCCTGGGTCGCTACCGCACCAGCTTCACCCCGTTCGAGATGTACGTGAAGGAAGGCGTCGTCTTCGCCATGTACTCCGACTGGGGCCAGTTCGTGCAAGACGAAGCCACCGACGAGTGGCTCTGGACCCAGAGCAGCTCCCTGCTCGCGCTCGACGTCAGCAAGCCTTCGAGCATCCAGAAGATCAGTCAGTTCGACTTGCCCGGCGAGATCAGTGACAGCCGCATGGTGGGCGACGTGCTGTACGCGGTGAGTTACCAGAACGGAAACTGCTGGGGCTGCTCGACGAAGCCGGCTACCAACGTGGTGTCCATCAACGTAGCCAAGCCTAGCCAGCCGCTCAAGATCGACGAGCTGGCCTTCGAAACGGAGGGTCAAGAATACGGCTGGGGCAAGCGCAGCATCACGGTCACGCCGGAGCGCATCTACGTGGCGGGGCCCGAGTACGGCTACATGGAGCCGGAAAACTCGACGATCCAAGTGGTGGACATCGCCGATCCGGGCGGTGATCTGATCGCGGGCGCGACCGTGACGGTCAAGGGCCAGATCACCAGCCGCTGGCAGATGGACGAATACGAGGGCACGCTGCGCGTGATCAGCCAGCCTTGGACCTGGTGGAACAACTCGGTGCCGCCCGTGCTCCAGACCTTTTTGGTGAGCTCCTCCCAAACGTTCAAGGAAATCGGTCGGCTTGCGCTCAAGCTGCCACGCGCCGAGCAGCTTCAGTCCGTGCGTTTTGACGGTGAACGGGGCTACGCCGTGACGTTCGAGCGGACCGATCCGCTCTTCACGTTCGACCTTTCAGATCCCGCGGCGCCCAAGCAGGTGGGCGAGCTGGAGATGCCCGGGTTCCTCTATCATATGGAGCCCCGCGGCGATCGCATGATCGGGTTGGGCTACGACCAGGGCAACCCCGAAGGCGCGATCACCGTCAGTATCTTCGACGTGACCGACTTGGCGGCGCCCAGCATGCTTCAACGCGTCAACTTTGGCGGAACCTGGGGGAACTTGCCGGAGGATCAGGATCGCATCCACAAGGCGTTCAAGCTCGACGCAGAGAACGGCCTCATGCTGGTGCCGTTCTCCGGCTGGCAACCTACGGACGATGCGAACTGGTGCGGGCAGCCGCTCAACGGCGTGCAAATCATCGATTGGGCGGGCGATGCGCTGGCGCTGCGCGGCATGACGACGAGCCAAGGCCAGGCCCGGCGTGCCTTCATCGCCGGTGACGCGCTGTTCACGGTGGCCGAGCAAGAGGTCGCGGCCTACAACATCTCGGATCGCGACAAGCCGCTTGCGCTTTCTGCGGCGCCCTTGGCGCTCAATGTTTCGCTGACGCTGCCGACCGGCGACAAGCTGGTGCGGCTCCGCCAGGATTGGTACTCGGCGGACATGCGGCTCGAGGTGGTGCCGCAGGCCACGCCCGATGCCCTGGTGGCCAGCGCGACGTTCAACCTGACGGATTACCTGAGGCAGGAGCACGGGCTTGCAGCCTGCAGCTACTGGTACCCCTCGAACGAGCCGCTCTTCGCGGTCGGCGACACCGTGTGGGCGCTGATCAACGACTACGGCCAGTGGAATGAGCAGGGCGGCTACTCGAAGAGCCGCTCGCTCTTGGTGGGGTTCTCCGCCGAGACAGGTGAGGTGACGGGCTCGCTCGAGTTGGCTTTCCAGGCGGGCTACTGGGGTTGGGGAAATACCTCGCGCGTCGTGCGTGACGGCGTGGCCTTCCTGATGCAGGAGGGCTGGGATCCGGCCGGCAACCAGCGCCACCTTTCGGCCGTGGACCTCACGGATCCGACGCAGCCGCGACTCGCCTACTCGCTGCCCCTGCCGGCGAATGAATACTATTTTGGCTCCACGGGCCTCCTGGAGAGCGGCCAGGAACTGATCACGAGCTACGCGCAAACGGTGCCGGGCAAGGAGAACGTGGTCCGACACTTCGCTCTCCGTATCGATGTCTCGGAGCCGCTCAGCCCGACGCTCATCGGGTCCTTCAACATTCCCGGCTACCTCGTCGATTTCGACGCCGCCAGCGACTCTGCTGTGAGCCTCGACCACCAGCCCGTGAACCTCCCGGGCGAGAGCTGGGAGGAATGCAATCAGGCACTCCCGAACAGCTGGTTCGATGAGCAGGCGGGGCTGTGTCGCGGCCACACGGCGACGCTGAAGCGGCTCACGCTAGGCGCTTCGCGGGCGCAGGTCAAAGAGTCGCTGCGCCTGGACGAGCTGGTGTGGTCGACGCCGCGCCGGGGTAACGGTCGGCTATTTTTTACGGCTGGCTACTACGGTGGCATCGCCGTGAGTGCTGGGGCGACGGACAGTGCCTTCTACGGCGGCGGCTGGAGCTGGGCCTCGCAGAAAATCACGGTGGTGGACTCGGCCACGCTTCTGTACGGAGCCATCGAAGCGCCCGGTGTGTGGAACGTGGTGCCCAGCGACCAGTCGCTCATCCTCGCTCCGTCCGCCGGACAACCCCTGACGGTGATTGACGGCAGCGACGCCGAGCACCCCCAGCTTCGAGTCACGGCCGACACGGCGCTTGGCTACACGACCCACCTTTCGCTGAGCGGCAGTGACGTCTTCCTGTCACAGGGCGACGGCGGCGTGCAGCACATGACACTTCCGTGACCAACGAGGCTCCGGCGCCGCTTCGTGCGGCGCCGGTCGGCCCTGCCTCGTCTCGGGATTGGTCTAAATACTCAATAACTGCATGTAGTTAGAAACAGTGCCGGCAGGCGCGGTCGCCGGTTTCTGAGTCTCGAGGCGGCTCGGTCACGAGGTGGTCATGCCCGCCCTGCGCAGGCGCCCGCTTGGCCGTTCACGTGGTACCGATGCGGCGGCGCCACGAGCGTCGAAAATTTTCTTCAGCGCTTTCCCGCATGCACCGGGGCAGCGTGTTAACAGCTCCCGCGAATTTCCATGAGTGACGTCTCTTCGCCCCGCGGCTTCCTGCTCCGCTACTCCCCCGACTGGCGCCCGGTTTCTATCGTGCTGGCCTCGTTCGTGCTGCACGTCCTCGTGTACTGGTGGGCGTCGCCGCTGGTCGCCTTGCTGGCCCTGCCGCCGATGTTCGCCGTTAGCACGGTCGTGGCGGCCTTCAACCACCATCATCAGCACCTGAACGCGTTCAACTCGCCGGTGCTTAATCGCATTTACGATCTTGTACTGGCGGTGCAAACCGGCGTCGGCCCCTACACTTGGGTGCTGCACCACAACCTGGGGCACCATCAGAACTATCTGAATCAGCCGCCCTGCGCGAACCCGGACGAATCGCACTGGACCCGTAAGGACGGCAGCCAGATGGGGCGCATGGAGTACGCGCTCCACACTTTCGCCCACCACCAGGTGGACGTGTATCGGATCGGCAAGAAGCATCCCCAGGTCTTCCGGCGCTACTTACTGATGAAGATCCCGTGCTACGCGTTCCTGGCGATCGGGTTCTACCTGAACCCACTCAACTACCTGCTTGTGTTCTTCGTGCCGAGCCTGCTGACGCTCGTCCACACCTGTTGGGCCACCTACGAGCATCACGCGGGTTATTTGGCTGCCGAGCACATCAAGGCCAGCGTGAATCGCGAGAACACGCTGTTCAACTTTCTCACCTGCAACCTCGGGCTGCACACGGCGCACCACATGAAGCCGGGCCTGCACTGGTCCGAGCTTCCCCAGCTGCACGCTGGCCTGCGCGCGGAGATCCCCGAACAGCAGCTGCTCAAGGGGTTCTGGTAGGCGTGAGCGCAGGCTGCGTGCGCCGGAGTGCTACGGCGCCGCGTAGTGCTTGCCGATGAGTTCGGCGGCGTAGCTGTTGCCCGGCCCGGTCAGGTGGGGCGTGCTGCCGAACTGGCCGCAGTTCTGGAGCTCGAAGCGTGGGCCGACGCTGATGAATCCGCCGGAGGCTGCGGCGAGCGCCGTTTGCGCCGCGTCGAGCTGGGGCGAGACGGTGGTTTCGCTACCGCAACTCGTGTTGCCCGGCCCGCGCAGGAACGTCAGCAGCTCGACGCGCTTGAGGCCGGGGTACTTCTGCTTGAGGGTCAAGATGGCGGCGGAGATGCTGGTCTGCCAGTCGGCTTGGGTCGTGCCGAGGTAGTCGCCCACTTGGGTGATGAACAGGATGCGATCGGGCGTCACGTTGCCAAGGCACTTCGACTTCGTTTCGCAGCTCGTGTAGGTGCCTTGGCAGTTGCTGTCGAGCCACACGTCGTGGTTCGGGTCGGCCCAGTCCTCCACGAAGGAGTGGTGGGGCGCCTTGACCTGCCACGCGTCCGCCTTGACGAAGGTCTCGAAGCCGGCTTCAAACCACTCGCCTACCACGTTGGGTCCGAGAAACTGCGAACAGGCGAACTCGGGCGAGGCGCCCGCGGCTCCGCTCGCGCCGCCGGCTCCGCCCGCTCCCGCTGTGGAGGCGATGGTGCCCCCGTTCGCTGCGCCGCCGCCCGGGCCGCCCGCGCTGGTCCCGCCGGACCCAGAAACCGCCGCCGAGCCAGCCGTTTGGGCCATCCCTCCGGTCGCGCTCCCGGCGGCCGGCACGGTGGCCTGGC
>JANNWK010000338.1:0-2295 GCA_031408355.1 Myxococcales bacterium | reverse complement strand
CGTCGTCGAAGATCAGGACTCGATCCGCCGAATGATCGAGGCCCTCGTTCAGGCCAGGGGCTACGAAGTAACCGCCGTTTCGTCGGGTGCCAAGGCGATCGACGTCGCCATGACGGCGCCCCCGGACATTGTGCTGCTCGACCTGAACCTACCGGGTCAATACGACGGCTTCGACGTCTGCCAGCGGCTCCGTTCAGACCCCGCGACACGCCAAGTGCCGGTCGTGATCATCAGCGCCATGGACGACGACGAGTCGCGCGCCCGAGCCACGGCCGCTGGCGCAACCGCCTACTACACCAAGCCCTTTAGCCCGATAGCCTTGCTGAAGGAGATCGATCGTCTCAAGGCGATGATCACCAGTCGCCCTTAGAAGTGCCCGGCCAGCGGCGTCGCGCAGGCCGCGCCCGTCCACGGCGACACCCGCGCTACAGCAGCTTCAGCAACGACTTGGCGTGCTCGTCCGCGGTGCGCAGAAGGTCCTTGGCCTCCGGCGGTGGGATCTCAAGCAAGACCACCAATTCGGCGAGCAGCTGCCGCTCCTTCTCGTGCTGTTCACCGTCGACGTACGTGACGAGCACGGCGTGTTGTAGCAGCTGGCGTCTCGCGGCATAGCCTAGCTCTTGTACGGGCACGTCAGCCAAGGTGCGCGGCGTAGCCGCGAACTGCCGAAGCTCATGCACCTCGCTCGGCATGGCATTGAAGGCCTGCAAGAGCGCGTCGATGACCTGCGTCTCTTCGGCCCCCACACGACCGTCGGCCCAAGCAACACTGACGAGCCCCTTTACGACCGCGAGATTCTGAGCCTGCATGCCCCGCGAGCCTCGCACATCACGAGATGCGCGAAAAGGGTTCGTGGGCGAGAACGCCGACAAATGCTCGCACTGCGCGGTCTCAGCCCTCGTCCACGTAGGCGAGCGGCATGGGGGTCAGCTCAAGGCCCGCCATTTCCTTGAGAGCACCCCGAAGTTCATGCTCTTCGGCGGCGCCCGAGACGTGAAACGACTGGAGGAGTTCTGTTACGTCGCTCTGGCGCGTGGGCAGCGGGACCTGCGGCGGCCGCGACGCTTCCGGCGGCGGCAACCCCAGTGCTCTGGGCGGCAGTCCGGGCGTAGCCACCGTAGCCACCCGCGCCTGAACACGCGGTGCGACAGGCGCGGGAGCCCAAGTCAGGGCGTCGTGCACGGCAGCGTTGGCTGCTTCCGAAGCGACCACCTCCGACTCCACCCCGGAGAGCGAGCTGACGACCATCCACTCATCGTCGGATGACGAGTCAGACTCCGGAGCCGGGCCAACGGGCACCGGTGCGGCTTCACCAGTTTCAGTCACGACGTCTCGCAGACGCGTCAAGGCTTCGTCGGCGGCGACGCCGGTGTGCAGCTCCAGCATCGCGCTGAGCACGTCAGGGAGGCACGAGGGCTCGGGTCGCAGCTCTGGCTCCGGGTCGAAGTCCACCGGCGGCGCCCGCCAAGTGCGCGCGGCGTCCGTCTCCCCGCCCTGGGCTGCGGTGACGGTGCCCAAAGTGGGCGTGGATTGGCCGCGTTGGCGCGCCCGAGCCACGACAGGCTCGGGATTCGTCAACGTCTCGTCGACGGCTCGGGACGCCGCAGCGGCAGGCGCCACGGCAGCTGTGGGAACGGGCTCGACGACCGCGGCGACGACCGGCAGAGCGGCGGCCGGAACGACGGAAACTTCCTGAGTGAGCAAGACCTCGGTGGGCAGATCCGCTGCGGCGGGTGGTGCGGGGAGCTCCGCGTAGGCAGCCGCGGGAGCCAGCAGTAGCAGCTCGAGCTTGCCGGCATCTCGAACGCGGGCGGTCTCGCGGTAAAGCCGCGACAGCGCGCGACGTGCCGCCGCACGGTTTACCGGGATGAGCGCCGTCTCAAGCTCTCGGACGAGCGTCGCCAAGCCCACGTCGTCTGCACGCTCCGCCGCGCGACGGAGAGCCGGTCCGACGGAGCTTGATACCTCGAGCGTCTGCGCCAGAAGGCGTCGCAGTGAGCGCTCGGGAGACGGGCCACCCTCCGGAGCCTCGGACGCCTCTCCCCGGGCCAAGCGCACCAAGCCGTCCGAACTGAGTTCGACCCACTCGGGACCAGTCACGCGCGGCGCCGAAGCGACGTGGTCGGCCACGCCAAGCACCAGATAGCCGGCACTTTCGGCGGCCAACGGGGCCAGACGGGCACGCGCAGCGGCAATAATTTCGAGCAGCGAGACTGTCACGCATCTCCTCCACGCACGAGCACGCCGTGCTGACGCAGGTACTTCTTGGCTTCGCCGACGGTGTGCTGACCATCG
>JANNWK010000337.1:0-7469 GCA_031408355.1 Myxococcales bacterium | reverse complement strand
CCTTTAGTTTGCTGGAGCGGTCGTCATTCGCCACGACGGAGCAACTCTGCTGCCTTGGCGACCGTTTCGCGGGTGACGCGATCGTTTTCGATGTTGGCGTTGCCAAACGCGAAACTCTGCCGCTGCACTTCCAGGTCGGCTAGCGTCATCTCGATCTTCTTGGCTGCTTCGATCAGCTTCTGCAGATCTTCGATCATGGTGCTGTCTCCCTGGTGAACAAGGCCGAAGGTCTCACGCCAACAGGAATAACCTGGCGCGGGCCAAACTTCTCACGCGTGTAAGCGAGCGCTTCGTCAATGTCGTCGCAGACGCGAGGGTGAAGCCGAACCGGCTTCACTCTGCGGAGTGGCTCAGCGCCCGCGCCTGCACAGCTTGCTCGAGCTCGTCGTCCGACGGTTCGACGTAGGTGCCACCTTCCATCTCGCGAAAGACGGCAGCCAGCTCTTCGCGAATCTGATGCCGGCGGCCGTCGCGTTGCTGCAGGAGTCGAAAGGCTTCCTGTGTCACTTCGCCAACGTCGGCATACTCGCAAAAGGGCCACGAACATCCCTAACTTGGTCCCGCTCGAACAGACGAGCGCGACGATCCGTGGGCGACGCTTCGTCGGCGGCACGCTTTGGTTTCCGCATTCGGGCAATCGAGACCCGCTCGACCAAAACATTGCCGATTTTTCCGAGATCGGCGGCATCCGCCGCTGGCTTCGCCCCACCGCGCTGGCGTCGGCCCGCTTTCTCGAGGAGACCGTGCGACCGGGAGACGTCGTCGTCACCCACCACTTGCCGCACCCGCGCAGCATTGCGCCCAAGTACCGAGGCTCGCCGACGAACGCTTACTTCCTGCACGACGTGTCGCAGACGCTCGAGCGGGCAGGAGCGGCGCTCTGGGTCCACGGGCACACCCACACGAGCTGTGACTACACGGCAGGAGTGACTCGCGTCGTCTGCAATCCGCTCGGGTACGCGCGCGGCCTTCCGAACGAGCCGAATCCCGAGTTTCGCGCCGATTTCGACGTTTCGATCTGAAATTGGCGAAACCCTGCGCCTTTGCGACCTTCCAGGCAAGGACGCCGATCACCCGTTTTCGCGCCGTGCTAACCTCCGAGCGATGGCGCAAAAGGCTGAGGATCCGCGCCTGGCTCTTTACCAGGAATACCTGAAGGTACCTGTGCATCAGTGCGCGGAGATCATCCGCGGCACGCTTTACGTGATGCCGCGACCTGCGCCGCTGCACGCCAATGCCAGCTCGGTACTCGGTGGCGAGCTCAATGGACCTTTTCAGCGTGGTCGAGGCGGCCCGGGCGGATGGTGGATTCTGGACGAGCCCGAGCTACAGCTGGTATCGCACGAACCGATGGTTCCCGACCTCGCCGGCTGGCGAGTGGAACGCTTGCCAGCGCTGCCTGAGGCGGCGTATTTCACGCTCGCGCCCGATTGGGTCTGCGAGGTGCTCTCGAAATCCACCGAGGCAATCGACCGCACGGAAAAGCTACCGATCTACGCAGCGCATGCTGTCGGGCATGTCTGGTTGGTGGATCCGATTGCCAAGACACTTGAGGTCTACGAGCTCGGCGAGGCAGGTCGTTGGCGCCAAGTCCGAATCCACCAAGGCAACGCGCGTGTACGCGTCCCGCCCTTCGAAGCCATCGAGCTCGACCTCGGTGCCCTGTGGAGCCCGCCCTCCCCCCAAGCCTCCCCCCTTTGACGAAACGCATGGGAACGCTCGGGAAACGCTTCGACGGTCTGATTGTTGATATTTCGCGGACTTAGTAGCGGCGGGAAACGGCTAGAAACGGCTCACATCCCCTTGCCAAGGTGGACGTCGAGAGTTCGAATCTCTTCTCCCGCTCCAGCAATGGACCGAAAAAATCCGATGAAAGTCGGCTTTTTTCGTTTTGTCGGGGTGGCGTCCTACCCCCGGCAAAGAGGACACTACCCCCGATCCTACCCGCGACCATGGGGCACCCTGTCCATCAGGCAAGTCACACGCGCCAGGCCGTCCTGCTGCTCCTGTTGGCTGACCGAGCTGTACCGGCGTTGCATGGCCTCCGTCGCGTGACCGCAGATCGAGCGGGCGACCACGTCCTTGACCTCAGCCGCGCGGCAGAGGTCCTGGAACGAACGTCGCATCGCCCGAGGGGTCATGCGCTTCTTCAGCTCGATGGCCTTCGCCACCGCCGCAAACGGCTTGTCGAGGGAGCTCGGGCGCAGCGCCAGCGCCGTGACGAGCCCTAGATCTGGCTTCTTCTCCGGAAATCAGGCCCCGGTCATATGACCTACATATATTGATATCTGCTGGTATATTGTCTCGCATGGCCAAGGCGACTCGCTCTCCCGAAAGCATCTTCCGCAAGCGCGGCGGAGTCCTGCGCATGTCGGAGGCGCTGGCGGCCGGGCTCAACCGTCGCAGCCTCTACGCGCTCCGCGACTCGGGCACCATCACGCAGCTCAGCCGCGGTGTCTACCGGCTCGCCTCACTGCCTGAGCTCGAAGCGCCAGATCTCGTCACCGTCGCCGCTCGCGTACCCGGAGGTGTGGTGTGTCTGATCTCAGCGCTTGCCTACCACGAGCTGACGACTCAGATCCCACACGCCGTCGATATTGCTCTTCCCCGCGGCGCCGAGAAGCCGCGCATCGAATACCCACCTGTGAGCTTTCATTGGTTCTCGGGGGTCGCGTTCACGAGCGGGATCGAGACGCACACGGTCGACGGCCAAAAGCTCCGCGTCTACAGCGCCGAAAAGAGCGTTGCCGATGCGTTCAAGTACCGCAGCAAGCTGGGCCTGGACGTAGCGCTCGAAGCGCTGAAGACCTGGCGGGGGCGACGCGGCGCCGCCATTGAACAACTCCTCGAACAGGCGCGCGCTTGCAGGGTCGAGCGCGTGATGCGCCCCTACCTGGAGGCCGTGACGTGATGGGCAACACGGCAGCTTCGGTCCGCGGGCGCCTGACGAATCGGGCGAAGGCTAGCCAGCGGCCGTTCCAGGAGGTGCTCCAACACTATGGACTCGAGCGCCTGCTCTACCGTCTGGCGCAATCGCCGCACCGCAGCCGGTTTCTCCTCAAAGGCGCGTTGCTGTTGAATGCCTGGAACGCGCCCGTCTCGCGTCCTACCCGCGACATCGATCTACTCGGCTATGCAGAAAACGACGTCGCCGTCATGGAAGCGATGTTTCGCCACGTATGCGACGTCGCCGCACCAGCTTGGCGTGAGCGAGGAGGCCGACACCCGGGTCAAACGTCACCAGCAGTTCCAGGTCGCTGTCGGCCCGATCGATCCCGCGCGCGACGGAGCCGACGACGCGGCTTACTCGCCGACTTCCAAAAACCAGCACACACCAGCGTTGACGGCTTGCAGCAGCTTCGTGGGAACCGTTCCGGCGAGCTCGAGCAGATCCGCCTTGTTGACCGTAGCGATCTGCGACGCGTTGGCGACCGAGTCTCTGGGCAAGCCGGTTGCTTTCTTGGGTAGGAGTGTGTTGCCGGGTGCTCGAGCGAGCGCCTTGTTGCTGGTCAGCACGCACACGACGACGGTAGCCAGGTTGCTGCGGTTGACCTCGTCGCGCTGGAGGATGAGCGCGGGGTGGTGGTACGCTGGCTCCGATCCGCGCGGCTCCCCGAGATCGACCCACCAGATTTGCCCGCGTCTGATCAGCGACGCTTGCGCCACGACTCCCTCACGACGCGCTTGCTGCGCGCCTGAAAAGCGGCGGCGGCGACGGCGTCATCACCCGGCCGCCCAGGATGGGCGAGCGCGAGGTTCCAAGCGTCCGTTGCGTCGCTGGGTCGCTCCCGCTTCTCGATGAATTCGCGAGCGGCCTGAGCCAACAGGCTGCTGCGCGACATCTTGAGTGCGCGGGCCTTTGCGTCCACCGCGCGGAAAAGCTCGTCCGGCAGCGAGATAGCGGTCTTCATGCTCGCAAAGTATAACTAGTATGACTCGGACGACAAGTGCGCGGGACACGTTCCGTTCGCAATTGACGCACTTTCATCCGCGGCTTCAGCCTCCGCCATGGGAGGCCTACAGCTGCTGCCGCTTGCGAATGTCCGCCCAAAGGCTGCTCAAATCGAGTTCGACGGCGTCGAACGGCACCGCGCGCACCTTCACGTTTCCCTCCCACGTGCCCACCGTGCGCCACTGCTGCGCCTGCAACTGAAACATTTCGAGCGTGCGCTGAATCGGCTCGAGCAGCCACGCGAACTGCACCCCCTCGCGCGCGTAGACCGGCATCTTGCGCACGCGGTCGAGCGTCCCTGTCCCGGGAGACAGGGTTTCGCAAATCCAATCGGGAGCCAGCTCGAAGGCCACCAAGTCTTCGGGAACGTGGGGCATGCGCTCACGGCGCCACCCAGCCAAGTCTGGCACTAAGACCGCGTCACCGAGATGGAGCTCCGGCTCGTCCAAGATGATCCAGCCACCTGGTCCGCCTTCCCCAGCATCGAACGGCCCATCAAGGCGCCCGCCCAGCTTCGACGTCACGCGCGAGTGTGGGCCAGCGGGCCTTGGCGAAGCAAACAGCTCACCCCCGACAATCTCGCCGACCTGATTCGACGGCAACGCGCACAGCTGCTCCCAAAGGGTCCCGAGCCGTGGTGCTGCGTCAGCCATGCCGCTGAATGTAGCGCAATTCGAGCCGCGCGCCGATGCCCGCCGGTCACCTGGATAGGCCAGGTTCCTGGCGCGGGAAACGCTGCGACGGTCGGATACTGGCCGCCGGCCCTCCCCGCGCTGCTCGTGGTAGCTTCTGGCCACCATGTGCTCGACAACTGGGAGAGGCGCGTGAAAACGTCCCAGACATGGGTCGCGATTCCGGCGGAGGGGCTCCGACTCCGACGCTGCCACATTGAATCCAGCGGAAAACGAGGGAAGATCACGTTGGAGGTGGAGGGGCACGTGCCGATGCGCATCGGCATGTCGAACAGCATCTCGTTCTCCGCCATGAACGGCGTGACACAGCAGTTCAAGGCGCTCGACGATGTCAGCGTTTCGCTGACGATCGAACCTGTCGGCAAGCCTGTGCGGGTGATCGAAGCGAAGATTTTATACTGGCTGGAAGAGCCAGTGGAAGAGTGTTTCGCGACGGCGCGACAAGAAACGAAATGGGATCCCTGCGCCTGCTTCGACGTTCGGCTCGGATTTCAAGCCGAGGAATGAGGACGCCGACGATTTGATACTGGTGCTCGTAAGGCGCAGCGATCGGCGCTAAAAACGGTACCGTGACCCTCGCCCGCGACTTGCCGCGCCCGGCTGATCCCAGCACTATCGATCAGTTCGTGTACCTGCACGGGGTGAGTTTTCGCGAGTACGAAGCATTGTTGCAGATGCGCGGTGAGCGCAGCGTGCCGCGCATCACCTACTTACGCGGGGAACTCGAGCTGATGAGACCGTCGCGCTACCACGAAAATGACAAGAAGCGCTTCGCGCGGCTGCTTGAGGCGTGGGCCGAGGAAACGGGCACCGAGCTCGAAGGCGTGGGGTCGTGGACGCTGAAGAACAGCAAAGAGCAGCGCGGAGCCGAGCCCGACGAGTGCGACACGGTGAATCGTGTCCCCGCGAGCGACGACGATCGTCCAGATTTGGCGATCGAGGTGATTTGGACGGCCGGCGGTATCAACAAGCTTGAGGTGTATCGCAAGCTCGCCGTACGCGAGGTCTGGTTCTACGAGCGCGGCGCGCTGCGCTTCTTCGTGCTGCGCGCCGAGCAATACGAGCCGGTAGCACGCAGCGAAATCCTGCCGAGCGTCGAGCCCGAGCTATTCATTCGCTGCATGGCAGAGCCGACGCAGGCCGAGGCAGTCCGGACCCTGCGTCGCAGCTTGCGCCGCGGCTAAAGCGCCTCACAAGACGCTTCTGCCACCAACCCTGCTGCGGAGCCGACGCCAACTCACATGGCCGACCGTGCGAAGGCACACAAATGCATGGCCCGGTCGTTGCAGGGTCGCTCGGCGTAGCGAAGCCAGAAAGGCGGTCCCCAATGATTGATCTTCAAAACTGGAACCCGAGCGACGCAAGGTGCTCGTTGGAGCTTGCCAACGGTGGCGGCGTGATGTTCCGAGATCCGAGCGTCGTCACGCCGCCCAAGCCGCAGTACCGGCGATATCGCCAACCGAAGCGGCTTGAGGCGCCTGGGCCGATGCCCGATCCAGAGGATTTCTAACCTTTCTCGGCGAGTTCGGCGCCGCCATTGGCCGTGAAATTGCAGGGCAGCGAGCATGCTCAGCAAGTTGCTCTCGAGTTTCATCGGACACCTCAAGCCTGACCGCGTGGCGGAGCGCTCGAGTCGGGTGCTTGAGCTTCCACCGCCGGAGCGCGAAGGCGGCGAGCCGCTCATGCGAGCGCTGTCACGGCGCCGTTCGGGCCGCGCATTTCGAGCGACACCACTTTCGCCTCAAGTATTGTCGAACTTGCTGTGGGCGGCCTTCGGGATCAATCGTGCAGAGACGAGCGACCGAACGGCACCTTCGGCGTTGAACGCGCAAGAAATCGACGTTTATGCCGCGCTAGCGGGGGGGCTGTACATCTACGCCCCCAAGACACACACCCTGCGCCTCGTCGCCGAGATCGATGCCCGCCGCATCACGGGATACCAGGACTTCGTCGACGACGCGCCACTCGACCTCGTTTACGTCTTGGATCGCGCCCACACGTTGGCAACCTCAACGGAGCACGAGCGACTCTATGCTGGTGTGTGCGTCGGGGCGATCACCCAGAATGTCTATCTCTATTGCGCTTCCGCAGGGCTTGCCACGGTGGCCCGTGCACTCTTCGACCGCAAGGCGTTGGCGTCTGCGCTGCGGCTCGGCAAGGACGAGGAGGTGCTGCTCGCTCAGACCGTGGGCTACCCGCCCTGACCTGCGCCAAGATGGCGCCGTCCCGCTATCGGCCTGGAAGGTCACCGAGCGAGCAGCTGGCCGGTCCTCTCTAGCAAGTCGGCGACTCCGAACGGCTTCTGAATCGGCGCGCAACGCCTGCGGCTGGAATGGGGCCCCCGCGCAATGCTTGCGTCTTGCCCGAGCCGGGCCTGCTGCCGCACCGGCGGCCGCGCTGCGGCATGATCAATGCTGGAGAGAGGGGCAACACCATGCAATTTCTCTGGGACCAAGAAGGACTCTCGCGACGCGAGAACACGCTCGTTCACGCGCTGCTTGAGGTGTTCATGGTGAGCATGATCACCCAGCGCCAAGCGGAGCGCGGCGGTGGACGGGCGACGGCGCTCGACGCGTCCGAGGCGATTCACCAGACCATCGAATGGGCCGCGCGCATGTTTCCCGATTTGAATGTGCGCTTCAAAGAGTAATGCGCCCCAGGCGCGGGGCGACGTCGCGAGCTAGCCGGCTCGCGCGCAGCAGCTGCCTCAGCCACTCGCGACAAGCGCGAACGCGAAGCCACCGGCGATGAGCAGGCTCGCTGAGACCGCCAAGAGGGCCCGCAGCCGAAGCTGTGAGCGGCTCACGGGGTCGAGGACGGTTTCG
>JANNWK010000336.1:0-13853 GCA_031408355.1 Myxococcales bacterium | reverse complement strand
CGCCAGAAGGTCGAGGGCCTTGCGCCGGCGGAGCGCGCGGACGAATGGCTCGCCGTGGTCGACGTGGATGAGCCGAGCAGGCCGGCGGAGCTGCTTCGGCTACGCGTCGCCGGTTGAGCCAGTGGGGCCGCCTCGGCGCGGGCTTGTGACTTGCTGGGCGCCGAACTAGGCTCGGCCGCCCGATGGTCGCCCGCACCGCCTCTGGACCCCGAACGCCGCGCCGCGAAAGGCGCGACGGAGCGGCCAAGACGCTGGTCCCCAATCCGTTTGTGGCGCTGCTGCGGACCCTGCAGCCGGACATCGAGAATCGCCTCGCTGGGTTTCTGGATGCGAGTGTGGAGGGTACCCGCGCGCTCGGGCCCGAGGTGCGCGTGCTCGTGCAGGAAGTTCGGCGGCTCGCGTTGCGGGGCGGGAAGCGCTTGCGGCCGGCGCTCGTGGCGACGGGGTTCCGAACGGTTTCGGCTACGGCTGACCTGGAGCCGGCGCTGGACGCTGGGGTGGCGCTGGAGCTGCTTCATACCTATTTCTTGATCCACGACGATTGGATGGACGGTGATCGGGTGCGCCGGGGCGGCCCGGCGGTTCACGTGGCGCTGGCGGCGCGTTTCGGCTCCGAGCACAAGGGCAACGCCTCGGCCATCCTCGCGGGGGACTACGCGGTGGCGCTGGCCTGCGACGCGATGGCCCGCGTGGAAACGCGCCCCGAGCGGCTGCGCGGGGCCTTCGCGGCCTTCGCTGAGATGCAGCTGGGCGCCGTCGCGGGTCAACAGCTGGACATGGTGGGGCAGGGGCGCGACGTTGAACTCGCCTACGCGCTCAAGACGGGCAGCTACACCGTGGAGGGCCCGCTCAGGCTCGGCGCCTTGCTGGCCGGCGCGAAGGAACCCACGTTGGAAGCGCTGGCCAGGTACGCGCGTCCCGCCGGCATCGCCTTTCAGCTGCGCGACGATCTGCTCAGTCTGTTCGGGGAGCCCAAACAGACCGGTAAGCCGCTCGCCAGTGACCTTATCAGCGGCAAGCGCACGCTGCTTCTCGGCCTCGCCCTGCGGCGCGCCCGAGGCAAGGACTTGACCGCCATCCGGCGCGTGCTCGGCAACGCGCGAGCCAGCCCGACCCAGCTCCGCGTCGCGCTAGCTGCGATTGTTGCCAGCGGCGCCCCGGAGCTGGTGGAGCGGCGCATCACGGAACTCTCGAACAGCGCGCTTTCGGAACTTAACCGAGGCATCGGCAAGGGCGGGCGCGCGCTTTTGGTCGGCGCCATCGACGCGCTTTCGCTGCGCCGCACATGACCTTCGCCGCCACAGCTGACGGCCTCCGCGGTCGCGGCCAAGGCTGCGGCAAGCTGGTGCTCCTGGGCGAGCACGCGGTGGTTTATGGCACCCCGGCCATCGCCGCCGGCCTCAACTTGGGTGCGACGGCCTTCGCTGAAGCCGCTGAGCGCGGGGGCATTCGCATCGTGGCGCCGAGCGATCTGCGGCAGGGGGAGGATCGCGCGGCGGTTGCCGGCGACGGTTCGGATCTCGCGGAGGCCCTGGCGCAAACGAGCGCGGCGCTGGGCGTGGGCCCGCATCGACTGGAAGTGCGGGTCACGTTGCCTCTGGGCTCTGGGCTCGGCGCGTCCGCAGCGATCGGCGTGGCCGTGACACGCGCGCTGCTTTCGGCCACCGGCGAAGTCGAGAGCGCGGCGCGCGTGCTGGCCGGCGTGAACGCGTGGGAAGGTGTCTTTCACGGCAACCCCTCGGGAGTGGACGCGGCCGCCGCCCTGTCGGGCACCTGCATCTGGTTCAGCAAGGCCGAGGGAGCTGAGCCCATCTTCGTGGCCGCCCCGCTCAGGCTCGCGGTGTGCCTGGCGGGGCCCCCGGCCAGCACCAAACAGATGGTCGAGAGCGTGAAGCGCCTTGGGGATAGGCGGCCGGATCTGCTGGGAAAATCGCTGGCCGGCATCGAATCCCTCGTGAAAAATGCTCGGCTCTGCATCGAAGCCGGAGATCTTACGGGGCTCGGCCAGCTGATGAACCTCAACCAGATGCTGCTGTCGGGGCTATTCGTGTCCACACCGGAGATCGAGCAGGCGTGTGGTATCGCGCGCGACGTGGGAGCGCTTGGGGCGAAGCTCACCGGCGCCGGCGGCGGTGGCGCGGTCATCGCCTTGGCGCAGGCTAGCGCGCAGCCGATTGAAGCGGCCTGGGCAGCGGCCGGCTTCAAGGCCTTCACGACCGAGGTGCCGGCTTCACTCGAAACGGGAAGGGGCGAATGACCGGCGCCCACTCGGCCACCGTCCGGGCGCATGCCAACATTGCGCTGGCCAAGTACTGGGGCAAGGCCGATGTGCTCCGGAACCTGCCAGCCGTGCCGAGCTTGTCGCTGACGCTCGAGGCCATGCGCACGACCACCCAGGTCACGTTCTCGGCGGAGCTTCGCGCCGACGAGCTCGTGCTCGGTGGTGTTGTTCAGCAGGGTCGGCCGCTTTCGCGCGCTTCGAAACTGCTCGACGTCGTTCGCAAGCTGGCAGGTCGCCCGTGGTTTGCCCAGGTCAGCACCGAAAACGACTTCCCAACGGCCTCCGGGCTGGCTTCGAGCGCCTCTGGGTTCGCCGCGCTGGCGCTGGCTGCAACGCGCGCGCTGGGCCTCGATTTGCCTGTTTCTGAGGTGAGCGCGCTGGCGCGGGCAAGCTCAGCGTCCGCCGCCCGATCCCTCTTCGGCGGCTACGTCGAGTTGGGCGCGCAGGCTGAAGCTGCCGTTCGCGTGGCCGAGCCCGGCCATTGGCCGCTCAGCATGTTGGTTGCCGTGACCAGCGAGACCGCGAAGGATACGGCTTCAACCGACGGCATGCAGCACACGGCCGCGACCAGTCCTTTTTACCCGGCGTGGGTCAGCGACGCGCCGCGGCTGTTTCGGGAAGTGAAGGCGGCCGTGTTGGCGCGAGACTTCGAGCGCTTGGCGCCCGCCGTCGAACAGAGCACGCTGATGATGCACGCCTCCATGCTCGCTTCCGCCCCCGCGCTCGTCTACTTTCGGCCTGCGACGCTGGAGGTGATTCAGGCCGTCAAGCGCCTGCGTGGAGCCGGGCTTCCGGTGTGCTTCACCATCGACGCGGGGCCGCACGTCAAGGTGCTCACGCCCGGCGACGCGGCCGAGCGTGTTCGTGAGGAGCTGGTGCAGCTCCCGGGCGTGTTTCGCGTCCTATCGTCGGGCCCTGGACCGGACGCCAGCGTGCTAGGGGCCTCAACGTGACGCGCGCGCGCGCGCCGGGGAAGGTCGTGCTTTCCGGCGCTTATTCCGTGTTGCATGGCGCCCCGGCCATCGTCTCGGCGGTCTCGCGTTTTGCCATCGCCGACAGCGGGCGTGAGCCCGTGATCGTGACCGAGGAGGTGAAGGCGGCGCTCGGAGCTGGCCAGTTCGCGCCTTGGTTCGATGCTTCCGAGCTGCGCGATGGCGAGCACAAGCTGGGGCTCGGTTCGAGCGCCGCTATCTTGGTCGCCAGCCTGTTCGCGCTCGAACGCGCACAAGACAGCCGGAGCGCAGACCAGGAAATTCGCAGCAAGGTCTTCGAGCGGGCGCTCGCGGCGCACCGCCGAGCCCAAGCGGGCGGCAGCGGCGTTGACGTTGCGGCCAGCACCTTCGGCGGGACTCTCGGCTACCGGCTTGAGCGTGCTGGGCCTCGCGTGGAAGCGCTCGCACTGCCCGCGGGTCTCTCGATCGAAGTGTGGGCGTGCACAGCGCCAGCGTCGACCCGCCTGATGTTGCAGGCGGTCCAGGGCCTAGGAGCCCGTGAGCCCCAGCAGCACGACGAGCTGCTCGAAGCCCAGGCCATGGCTTCGGAACAGGCGTTGGCTGCCGCGCTCTCGCTTGAGCCCGAGGCGTTCATCGCCGCGCTTGGCGCCCAGCACCGCGCGCTCGAAGCGCTCGGTCGAGCGGCGCAGGTGCCGATCGTAAGTCCGGCCCTCAGCGCACTTCTGCCGTTCGCAGAAGCGGAAGCGGGCGTGCTCTTGCCGGCGGGCGCGGGCGGGGGCGATATTTCTCTATTCGTGGGCCGGGCCGCGTCGGGCGCCCAACTTCGCCAGCGGCTTTGGGACGCGGATCATCGGCTCCTCCAGATGGAGCTGTCGGCTCCGGGTGTGGCATCCCTCTAAAACAGGCGCGGCTCGGGGACCGCTAGCGCTCCTGGAAATGTTGTGGTTTCGTGAGCGTTCGCATGGCTTCACGCACGTTCGCGATTGGCGATATCCACGGGGAGACGACCCACCTGTTCAAGCTCTTGGGTTGCCTGCCCAAGCTTGATGCTACCGATACCATCGTCTTCGTCGGCGACTATGTGGATCGCGGTCCGAAGTCGGCAGAAGTCGTCGAATACGTGAGGCGCTTGCCGACGCTTACGCCGGCCAAGGTCGTCTGCCTGCGGGGTAACCACGAGGACGCTTGGATCCGGGTGGTTGAGCGCGGTTGGGACGAGTTCGTCGTTCCGCCCGGCAACGGTTGCCTCGCCGCGCTGCGTTCGTACCTCGGAGGGCCGTTTCCCCAAGAAGGAGAGCTGGCCAAGAAGGGCGAGCAGATGCCGCTCACCACGGGCAGCTTCCTGCCCGACGAGGTCGTCGACTGGTTCAAGGCGTTGCCATACTGGTACGAGGACGAGCACGCGATCTACGTGCATGCCGGCCTGCCGCGCGTAAATGGGGTGTTCGTGCACCCTGAGGCCGCGCCGGATCCCCAGGTGCTACTTTGGCTGCGAGACGCCGATTTCTTTGCCAACTACCGAGGGAAGACCGTGGTCTTCGGTCACACCCGTACCGAATACCTGCCGCCCGAGTTGTCCGGCTACACGCCTGAGGACCCGTCGGATCTCTGGGCCGGTGAGAACTGCGTCGGCATCGATACGGGTTGCGGCAACGGAGGCTTTCTCACGGCCCTCGAGCTACCGGCGATGAACGTCTACGAATCGCGATGACGGCTGGCTCGCGGCTGCCGGGGTTCTACAAGCTGAGCGTGGCGGAGCGACGTCGGCTGGTCGCCGAGCGTTTTGGCATCAGCCCCGAGTTGATTGAAGAGGCCTTCACGGGCGGCGGCATCGACGCCGCCATGGCCGACAAACTCGTGGAGAACGTGCTCGGTACCTACGCGCTGCCCTTCGGCGTGGCGCTCAACGTTCAGGTCAACGGCAAGGATCGCCTGGTGCCCATGGTCGTGGAGGAACCGAGCGTGATAGCGGCGGCGTCCAACGCCGCCCGCATGGCGCGTCGCGGCGGCGGCTTCACGGCGCAGACCACCGAAGCCCTGATGATCGCCCAGATCGAGCTGCGCGGTTTGGCGGACCCTTCACTGGGGTTCCGTCGGCTCGCCGCCGAGGCCGAGCACTTGCTGTCAGTCGCGCGCAGCGCGGTGCCGAACTTGCTGGAACGTGGGGGCGGGCCGCGCAGCGTGGAGTTGCGGGAGCTGGGCCAGGGGCGGCTCGTCGTCCACGTGCTGGTCGATTGCCGCGATGCCATGGGCGCCAACCTCGTCAACTCCATTGCTGAGGCGGTGGGCCCGGTGGCGGCCGAAATCACGGGCGCCGAGCTGGGCCTGCGCATCCTTTCCAACCTCGCTGATCGTCGGCGCGTGCGGGTCACCTGTCGGGTCCATCCGGATGATCTCGTGCTCTCGCGCCGACCGCTCGGCGCCGCGGCAACCGGCGGGGACAGCTCCCCACCGTCCGCCTTGGAATCGTCGCTCCCGCTTAGCGGTGACGCGATCGCCGACGGTATCGTGGCGGCTTCGCTCTTCGCCGAGGCAGATCCGTACCGCGCCGCGACCCACAACAAGGGCGTGATGAACGGTATCGATGCCGTGGTGATCGCCACCGGCAATGACTTCCGGGCGGTCGAGGCCGGGGCGCATGCCTTCGCGGCGCACTCTGGGCGTTACCGGCCTTTGTCGGTCTGGCGGCGCGACGGAGCGGAGCTTTTGGGGGAGCTCGAGCTACCTCTGGCCCTCGGCATCGTTGGCGGTATGCAGCGCGTCCACCCCGTGGCTCGCCTGGCTCTGCACTTGTTGCGGGTCGAGTCGGCGGACGAGTTGGCCGGCATCGCGGCCTCGGTCGGGCTGGCGTCCAATTTGGCGGCACTTCGTGCCCTATCGAGCGAAGGCATCCAACGCGGCCACATGTCGCTACATGCCCGCTCGGTGGCCGTGGCGGCGGGGGCACAGGGAACCGAGGTGGAGGCGGTAGCGGCCCGAATCAGTGAGGACGGCAGCATCACGCTCGAGGCGGCTCTTCGGGCCGTCGCCTTGCTTCGGCGCTAGGGCGCCGGCCTGCCGGGGCCCAGCCGGCCTGCTCCCTTGAATCGCAGCGGTTCCCGCTGCATGGTCTTGGCTCCAGGGTGAATTGGCTTAGCTTGCTCCGTTTGACCCGTGTGTCGGTGCTCGGGTGGCTCATCGCCGGTGGCTTGACCGCGCTGGTGCCGGGCACGGCGCAAGCGCGCACCCGCGTGCCGGCGGATCCTGTCTGGGGCCTGTTCGGGCCGCAGGCAGAGTTGAGTGAGGCCAGCTGGGTCGTCTCAGGGATCCATCAGCGTCGCCCGTTCCGGCTCGCGGCCGATCCTTCGCTGGGACTCCTGGCGCGCTACCTGAGCCCGTCACAGAATCATGTTCCGGAATGGCGGAGCTTCTTCCGCGGCGCGTACGGGCTGACCAGCTGGCAAGCTCGCTGGTCGTTGTCCTGGGCGCTGAGTAGTGCCGTGCCTGAGCCCGAGCCGCTCAGCGTCTCTACGCGCGGACCCTGCCCGGTGTGGCGGGCGCCGCGCCCGGTGACGGTGGCCCGCTACGATGGCGTCGAACAAGCGACGTTGCCCTTGATCGATTGCGAAGGCGGGGTCGCTCCCGAGGCGATCGACGTGCTCAGCGTGCTTTCGCGGCCGCCCGGTACGCCGCGGCCTGCACTGCCGTTGCCCCCCGAACCTGCCGCCGACGCGGGCGCCGGGGAGTGGCTCCCCAACCTGAGGCTCGTCGAACCGCGCCTGGTTTGGGCGCTGCAGCGGCTGGCGGAGGCCTTCCCAGGCCGCAAGCTCTACATCATGAGCGGCTACCGCAAGGACGGGCACAGCGGCTTTCATGGGCGAGGTCGCGCGCTTGACCTCTTTGTGCACACGGTCCCGAACGAGCAAGTCTTCGCGGTTTGCCGCAGGCTACGTGACGTCGGCTGTGGCTATTACCCGAACAGCAAGTTCGTACACGTCGACGTCCGCCCCTATGGCACGGACCGCGTGCTGTGGGTCGACGACTCTGAGCCGGGCAGACCGTCCCACTACCTCGACGGCTTTCCGGGAGTTCTCGAACCAGGCCGAGCCTGGGTGCCGGGCTGAGCTGCGAACTAGGCGGCGTCTCCGTGTGAGGCGCGCCGCCTAGCCGGATCCGGACGCTTACGAAACGGTGCTCGGGGCTTCAAGGCCCTGGCGCAGCAGCTGCAAGAAAGCCTCGTAGGCGTCCTTCGTCTTCGCGTCGTCGCCTTCGAGGTACTCGGTGACCGAAAGGCCGTTCAAGACGGCCAAGGACAGCGTCGCCAAGGCTTCCGCGCGACCCGCGCCGCCCTTCTGAGCTGCCGGGCCTAGCGCGTCACGGATCACGCCGCGAGCGTCCCGATGGAGCCCCGCCGCGCGGCGCTTGAGCTCGACGTCACGGCGCGCTGCGCTCCAGACCTCGATGTTCAGTCCGGTTCCCGTCTTGTTGTTCTGCACGGCGTCCCACAGCGCGCGCAGGGCGTCGGTGGTCTGCGCCACTGAGCCGTCACCGTTCTTGATCGCCTCGCGTAGGCGGTCGAGGTAGCGGTGGTACGTGTAGCTCTGCACCTCGTGGATGAGGGCGGCCTTACTCGCGAAGTAGTAGTGGACGATGCTCTTGCGAAGGCCGAGCTCCTTGCCAATTTCGGCAAGCGTGGTGGCCGTGAAGCCCTTGCGGGCGAAGCACTTGGCTGCCGCCGACAAGATGGATGCGACCCGGGGGTTCTCCCAGTCCGCGGAACGCTGCTGGGGCTTCTCCCCGGTCTCATCAGCGGGCTTACGAACGGTCGGCGTGCTCAATACGGTTTCTGTCGTGGTCGTCATGGTATTAACTGTACCGGCCAGCCGGTGTTTGTCGGTTTCTTACAGGGCGGCCGGTCGGGCCCTCTCCGCGGCCGGCTTCTTCGCCCACATCGCGCCTCTCGTCAAGCCTGCGTTCCCCGGGCTCAGCCTTTCGCCTTTTTCTTCTTCGTTTTCGCGGTCTCACGCTCCGCGGGCGGGGCGGGCCCGGCCCTTTCCTCCGTCCCGGGTTTGCCATCCCAGAAGGGCATTCCGGCGGCTTCCGTCCAGCGAGCCAGGCCGTACTTGCCCGGCTCGCGGGATTCGCGGGTCACGCTGGCACGGTCGTCGAGCCGTTCGTCGTCGTCCCCCGAATCGGCGCCCTGCGTCACGACCAAAAGCTCGTCGGCCAGGTACTCGCTGTGCGGGTCGTCCTCTAGCGTGACCTTGTCCCGGGGCAGGTCCGCCGTGCCGACGCGAACGATTTGGGCGGTGGGTGGGTACACATCGTCCCAGCGCTCGCGTGCCGCGTGCGGCCCTTGGCGGACGATGCGATAGCGACGCAGCTTGAAGCCCGGCACGCCACGCTGGGCCAGTCGCCTCACGCCGCTGGGCAGTGTCTTGTCGGGGCGCTCCACCTCCTCGTAGGGGATGGCGGCGTCGATGCGCCGAATCAAGGTGACGGTGCGCGTGCGCTTCGGTCCCAAAATCTCCGCGCGCACGACGCCGTTCTTGACCGTCTGATGCAGCACGATCGGAAACGAGAACGGATTCTTCAGTCGGAAGTTAATGGTGGGGTACACGACGGTCGCGTCGAGTCCCATCTTGATGTACGAGCTTGGACGGGTGTGCGGGTAGCGCTCGGCGATTTCAACGCCGGCGAAGAACGCCGCGCCGTGCAGCGTTCCGGAAATCTGGCACGTCCCTCCGCCGATCCCGTCGACCAGCTCGCCTTCGGCGATCACCTTGGCCACCTTGTAGCCGTTGGCTTCGTCCCGCGGCCCCACCACGTCGTTGAAATCGAAGACCTCGCCGGGCAGGAGCACCGTGCCGTCGAGCTTGGAAGCAGCCAGCCTCAAGTTGTACGTCCGTGCTTGCTGGCGTTCGCCCCGATCGTAGTTGGTTTCGAAGTAGCCAAGCACCTCATCGAGCTCCACGTTGCCAAGCTCCGCGGCAAGCCGACGCGGGCGTCGCTCAACGAACGCCAACTTGGCTTCGCGCTCGCCCCGGCTGAGAGCTGCTTCAATGGCCATGAGTGAGCCATCTAAGTCGAGCAGCTGCCCCAGTACTTCGGGGATGACGCGGCGCGCCTCGAGGTCCATCCGGGCGTCGGCGGGCAGTCGATCGAACTCGTCCTTCAACCGCTTGAGCCCGACGCTGGCTCGCTCCGGGTTGAGCGAAACAGGCACCGGCAGCGTCAGCGCCCCGGTTCGCCCCGAAGCGCGGAAGCCGCGCAGCAGCACGCTGGTGCGGTCCCGCCCTTGGCGCACCAAGGCGGCCAGTCGGACCTTGTCGATTTCTGCGCCCAGCTCAGCGAGAAAGAGCTCGCGCCGCGCGCCGCCCGGGAGCACCAAAGAAAATTTCCCGGCCGCGTACTTGCGCGCGCGCTCCAGGGCAAGCTTGCCCGCGCTGTCGGTCGCCGGCAGGCGCTGTCCCAGCAGCTGAAGCTCGGGCAAGGAGCCATCGCTGCCAGCTGGACCTTCCGCGCGGGGGACCAGCAAAAATCCGCTGCCAATGCCGGCGGCTACGGCGACGCCCAGGGCGTAGGCGCCCTTCCTGGCGGGGGGCGGGACGAGCTTTGCAAGGAGAGCGAAGCGCATGGCCGAGGGCGTCGTATAACACCGCGGATGGTTCCCGACGAGGACACGCCGAGCGAGCTTGAGCAGAAGCTCGCGCTCCTGCCGGCGCAGCCTGGCTGCTACTTGTTCATGGACAAGGCGGGGAGCGTCCTCTACGTGGGCAAGGCCAAGAGCCTGCGCTCGCGTGTTCGTAGCTACTTTCAGGCGGGCGGTAGCGACGCGCGCGCGTTCATTCCGTTCTTGCGCCGGCACGCTCACGACTTCGAGACCATCGTGACCGCCACCGAGAAGGAGGCGGCGATCCTCGAGAGCAGCCTGATCAAGGAACGGAAGCCTCGCTACAACGTCAAGCTGCGCGACGACAAGGAGTACCTGAGCCTCAGGCTTTCGCCGGATCACGAGTACCCACGGCTTGAGCTCGTGCGCAAACCGAAGAAGGACGGAGCCAGCTACTTTGGCCCGTATCATGCGGCGAGTGCGGCACGCCGCACGCTGAACCTTGTCGAGAAGCACTTCAAGCTTCGGACGTGCACGGATCGCGAGCTGTCCAGTCGCAAGCGCCCCTGCCTCGAGTACCAGATCAAGCGTTGCCTGGCGCCGTGTGTGCTGGAAGTCGACCGTGACCTATACGCACAACAGCTGCGCGCCGTCGGGCTGTTCCTCAGCGGGCGACACGATGAGCTGACCCGCGAGCTTGCCGAACGCATGCGGCTGGCCAGCCAGAACCTGGAGTTTGAGCTGGCCGTCACCTACCGTGACCAATTGGCCGCCGTGGAGTCCGTGCGTGAAGCCCAGCGCGTCGTCGTGGTCACCGACCGCGATCAAGATGTGCTGGGTCTCTACCGGGAAGGCGACCTCGCGGAGCTTTGCGTCATGTTTGTGCGCCAGGGTCGGGTGGTGGACCGCGCGGCGTTTTCGATGCGCGGCCTCGAGCTGCCGGACGACGAGCTCGTGGCTAACTTCTTGCGCGAGCACTACGGCGAAGGGGGCGCGGGCGCCCAGCACGTGCCGGACGAAGTGCTCGTGCCCAGCCTGCCAGAGGGAACCGAAGGTGTTGCTGAGTGGCTGACGGAGCGCCGGGCGGAGCTTGTGGAGGGCCGCAAGCCGAAGGTTGAAGTGCTCGCGCCCGCGCGCGGGCCGCGTCGAGCCCTGCTGGAGCTGGCCACCGAGAACGCCCGCCACTCATTCGACGAGAAGCGCCGCGCGAGCGACGACATCGAGCAGAGGCTTTTGCGCGTGCAGGAACGGCTGCGCCTGCCAACGCTGCCGCGCCGCATCGAATGCGCCGACATCTCGCATCTGGGCGGCCTCGACACCGTGGGCGCCGTGGTAGCGCTCAGCAACGGCCAGCCCGACAAGCAGCGCTATCGCACCTACATCGTGCGTAACGCTCGGGAAGGCGACGACTACCAGGCCATGTATGAAGTGCTGTCGCGCCGCTTCCGCCGGGGCAAGCTCGCGCAGGTAGCGGCCGTCGCTGCCGACGCCGAGGCTCCCGCGACCCCGGAGGACGAATGGCAGCTCCCGGACTTGTTCGTGGTGGACGGCGGGCGAGGGCAGCTGGGCGTGGCGCTGGCTGCTGCTCACGATCTTGGCCTGCACGATCTGTGCATCGTCGGGTTGGCCAAGGAGAAGGAGAACGTACTTGGCGACAAGCTGACGGACCGCGTCTACCTGCCGGGGCAGAAGAACCCGATTGCGCTCAGACCCAACAGCCCCGAGCTGTTCCTGCTGGCGCGCGCCCGCGACGAAGCGCACCGATTTTCCAACCGTGGGCGCACGAAGCTCGGCAAGCGCCGGCGCTTCGAATCGGAGCTCGATCGCATCTCCGGCATCGGCCCGAAGACACGCACGGCGCTCTTAAAAACACTCGGTTCCGTAGCAGCGCTGCGCGAAGCCTCCGACGCCGCGATCCTGGCGGTCCCGGGCGTGACCCGACGTCATCTGGTGGCGTTGCGTGGCGCGCTGGCGGCCGGCGAGGACGAGGGCGAAAGCTCGAGCTCCGAGCCGCCCTGACGCGAGGCCCAGTTGGCGTCCTCAGCTCCGGCTGCCAACCAGGTTGCCAGCCGCCAGGCCGATTCCAGAGCGATCTGCCCATTCCATTGCTGGCACAAGGGTTGCTTCTGCAGAGGCTATGCAAGTCGGTGGCCAGTGTTTGTTCCTGCGGTTTCGCAGCGTTGACAAAGCGGTTGCCGCCCCTTTAACCTCCGGGCCGCTCTGCCCAGAGCCCCTCTCTCCCGCGGGAAGCCTCCTCGGAGCCTTACCCGCCGGTTTTCGGTCCACGTTAAGGAGTTGTTCCAATGATGCTGAAGCGTAAGTCGAGCGAGTCCCGGCGCAGCCCCTGGAAGCTGCTGCAAGTTGGCCTCGCGGGCCTAGCCTCGATAGTCGGCGCCGCGGCGCTCACCGGCGGTTGTCTCGACCGGCCCGTGGCCCCCGCCGTGCCCAAAACGAACAACGTCTACGTCGACGAGATCCGCCAAACGGCCGTCGACAAGATCGATCTCCTCTTCATGATCGATAACTCCATCTCCATGGCGGACAAGCAGGCCATCTTGGCCGAGGCGGTGCCGCTGCTCGTTCAGCGCCTGATCACGCCGGTTTGCGTTCGGGCCTGCACGACAGCGGACAACTGCACGCCCGCGCAACAGAAGGATGGCATCGCGCTGGGCGGCAACGCTAGCGCCGACGGCACCTGCCCGATGGGCATGGGCACGGCTGAGTTCACCCCCATCAGTGACATTCACGTGGGCGTCATCACCTCCAGCCTGGGCTCGCACGGCGCGAAGGGAACAAACGACGTCTGCGTCGAGGTCGAAGACGACGATCACGCCCATTTGCTGGGCGAGATCCGCAAGCTAACCGGCACCTGGAACAACCAGGGCTTTCTGAAGTGGGATCCGAAGCAGAAGTACGTGCCGGTTGGCGACGCGGCCCCCGCGGGTTTCACCACCAAGTTCACGGAGATGGTGCAGAGCGCGAACGAGAACGGCTGCGGCTACGAGGCCTCGCTCGAGGCTTGGTATCGCTTCCTGATCGATCCGGAGCCGCTGGCAACGGTCAAGGTCGATATGGCCGAAGGGGGCACGGGCCGTGGTGCACCCGAGGGCTTGGACATGACGGTGTTGGCCCAGCGTGCCGCGTTTCTGCGGCCCGATTCGCTGGTCGCGGTGGTCATGCTGTCGGACGAGAACGACTGCTCGATCGTGGACGACGGTTACGGTTGGCTCATCGCTCGCGGGACGGGTGGCAACGCGGCGCGCATGTTCCGGTCCACCTCCGCCTGCCTGACGGATCCGAACGCGGCCTGCTGCCAGTCGTGCGGTGAGAGTGAAGCCAGGAGCGGCTGTCCGGCTCTGGCCAGCGACGTGGAGTGCGCCAAGGGCAAGACGCTGATCGGCCCCAACGAAGACGACTTGAACCTGCGCTGCTGGGAACAGAAGCGGCGCTTCGGCTTCGAATTGTTGTACCCGACCACTCGCTACTCAGATGGTCTGCGTGCGTCGCTCGTCCCGAACCGAGCGGGCGAGCTGGTGCCTAACCCCCTGTTCATCCCCTCGAACGACAAGCCAGCGCGTGACAAGGGTCTCGTGTTCCTGGCGGGCATCATCGGGGTGCCGTGGCAGGACATCGCGGACGATGACAGCTTGAAGGGCCCGGGCCTTCGTTACAAAACGGCGGGCGAGCTCAAGGCCCCGTCGATGATGGGCGCGGTGACGACCGTCTGGGACGACATCCTGGGCGATCCGACCGCTAGCCCCCCGGTATTGCCGAGGGATCCGCTGATGGTGGAGACGCCCGTGGATCGCACGACGATTGCGGGGTTGCCGCAGACGAATCCCCGCACCGGCGAGACCTTGGTCGCGTCTTCCTCGACCAATCCCCAGGCGAACGTCATCAACGGTCACGAACAGAACAACAGCGACGTTCGCGATCTTCAATATGCCTGCACCTTCCCGCTGCAGACGCCGCTCCTGTGTGACGTAGCGGCCACCACGGCGGGCAAGGCATCGTCGGTCTTGAAGCG
>JANNWK010000335.1:0-3873 GCA_031408355.1 Myxococcales bacterium | reverse complement strand
TATGGCCGCGCCCCTGGCAGGCTCCGGAGCCCCGGTCGCCGCTGCTAGAATCGCGGCGCCCGCGGTTGCGCCCGCGCCGGCTCCCGCTCCCGCGCCGGAGCCTGTCGTTGCAGCGCCGGCGTCGGCGTCAGCGGCGCCGCCGCCCGTTGTTGCAGCGGCGCCGCCTGTCGTTCCAGCGCCGCCGCCCGTCGCGGCAGCGCCCGCGGCGATAGTGCCGCCACCGGCCGTTGCGGCGGCCCCGTTGGCTCCTCGTGCGCCTGCCTCGCCGAAGGCCAACAACGCACCGCGCCGCGCCGCGAGTGCGCCGGCCAAGAGCAGCGGAGACGACGTCTATCCCGACCGAGCTCCGGTGAAAGCGCCACCTGCCGAGCAGAAGCTGGCTCGAGCTCGGCCGTCGGCTGGTGATCTGTTCGATGACACGAGGTGATCCTTGAAACGCGTTTCCTTCGTCCCTACTAAGCTGCTGGCTGGCAGCCTGCTGGCGTCCGGTTTGCTGCTGATGCCCGTGCCGGCGCTTGCGCGTGACGCGGCAAGTCCTGCCCGCGTTCTGTTTTCAGAGGGTCGCGATCTCGTCGCGGCGGGCGACTACGCGGCGGCATGCCCAAAGTTCGAAGAGAGCCTGCGGCTCGAGCTCGGCGTCGGTACCCAGTATCACCTTGCCGACTGCTGGGAACACCTCGGGCGCAGCGCCAGCGCGCATGCCTTGTTCCTTGGCGCGGCGGCTTCGGCCAAAGCAGCCCGCGAGGCCGAGCGCGAGCAGGTTCTTCGAGAGCGCGCCGCAGCGCTCGAGCCCCGACTGGTGCGGCTCGTGATCGAAGCGGGGGATCCTGACCCGCGGCTCGTGATCAAGCGCGACGACCTTCCGCTCGAGCAGGAGACGTGGGGCAAGGCCGTCGCGGTCGACCCCGGTACCTACGTGATTGTGGCGAAGGCACCGGGCAAGAAGGCGTGGCAGCGAACGCTCAAGATTGAGGCTAGCTCCAAGATCGTGACGGTCGAAGTGCCCACGCTCGAAGCGTCCGAGCCGAAGCCGGCGAGCCAGGCGAAACCGGCCAGTGTCGCTCCTGCCCGCCGGAAGCAGCTTCCTCCCCCAGCACCGGAGCCGTCCCGCAACGACCGCGGCCGCTCATCCCCGAACTACAAGGCGTTGGCGTTGGGCGGCGGGGGCCTCGCGGCGCTGGCCGTCGGGACGTTCTTCGGGTTCAGCTACAAGAGCGCCAACGACGACGCCAAGGCTATCTGTCCCTCGAGCACGGGCTGCTCGGTCCGAGATATCGAGGACCACGATCGGCTGGTCGATGAAGCCACTACGGCACGCGCGTGGGCCTATCTCGGCGTCGGCGCTGGCGTGGCCGCCTTGGGTGGTGCGCTTGCCCTGTACGTTTTCGACAAGCCGGAGGCCTCCGACGCCGCCGGTATTCGAGCCCTGCCGACACTTGGCGCAAGCGGAGAGCTTGGCGCTAGCGTGATGGGCTCCTTCTAACTTCGGCCCGTCTCAGAACTGGCACGAAATGTTTGCACGGTCCCGAGGGACGACCGGGCTATGTCGCCCTCCCATGCCTGGCAAGTGCCGGGGTCGCGCGTTCTGGATCCGAGCGTCACTGATGCTGGGTCTGGCGTTGCTGCTCCCTCAAACAGCTCACGCGTATCCCTGGATGCTTCGGCACCACTACACGAGCTGTGGCGTGTGCCATGTGGATCCGTCGGGCTCGGGGCCACTCACGAAGTATGGCCGAGCGTTGGGCGACATGGTGTTGCGAACACGCGACGAAGGCGACGGAGAGCTGAGGCCAAGCTCGGGGTTTCTATTCGGCGCCGTGGAAACGCCTGAGTGGCTCGAGCTAGGCGGGGATGTTCGGTTGCTCTTACTTCGGACGAAGGTTGAAGACGCCCCGCTCGTCGCCCGTACCCTGTGGATGCAGGCCGACGCCGAGGCCACCGTCCAATTCCCCAACTTTCTCGCCTCCGGCAGCTTGGGTTACGCGCCGGAGGGGGCGCTCGGCGCGACCCTCACGCGCGGCCCAGAGCACAACCTGGTTTCGCGCCAGCATTGGTTCGGCTACCGAACGCAGCAGGAGGAGGTGCTCGTTCGCGTCGGGCGCATGAACCTGCCCTTTGGCATCCGTACCGTCGAGCACACCCTGGGCGTTCGGCAGCAAACGCGCACCAGTATCAACGACCAACAGCAGTACGGAGCCGCCGTTGCCGTGTCGAGCGAACGGCTGCGCGGCGAGTTGATGGCGATTGCTGGAAACTTTCAACTTCGCCCCGATGCTTACCGCGAGCGCGGCTACAGCGCCTTCGTCGAATGGGCCCCCGCAGAGCGCTTCGCGTTCGGTGCGAGCAGCCTGATCACCCACGCGGAACGCGACACGGTGAAGCTCAAGGAGACCTGGCGCCACGCCCACGGCCTGTTCGCCCGCTGGGTGCCAGCTTGGGATCCACTGGTGTTGCAAACGGAATGGGACTGGGTGCTGAGCTCGTCGAAAGCTGAGTTCCATCGGAGCGGTTTGGTTTCTTTTCTCCAGGCCGATGTCGAGTTTCATCAGGGCATGCACGTCTTGCTCACGGGCGAGGCCAGCAACGTCGGCTCACGCGAGCGCCACTTTACCTGGGGCAGTTGGCTGTCCTACGCCTGGTTCTTCGCGCCCCATGCCGACCTTCGTCTGGACGCCATCCATCAATCCGTGGGGACGAGCGTCGGGCGCTTTGGCGTGACCTCGCTGCTTCTACAGGGGCACCTATTCCTATGAGAACGCTCAGGCTTGTCGCATGCTTGACCTTGCCGTCGGCGCTGCTGTGCTTCGCGATGCCGGCCCTCGCGTCGGTCGCGTTCCCTGAAGCACTTCGAAAGGAGCTTGAGCTAGCTGAAGCGCCGCCCCCCGCGCCCGGTTGCCTCGTGTGTCACAAGACCGATGCGGGCGGATTGAAGACCGTTACCAAGCCGTTCGGTCGAACCCTGATGGGGCTGGGTGCCACGGCCAGCAGCGTCCCGGCCCTGCTGGGTGCGTTGGGGGCGGCCGAGCAGGAAAACGCCGACAGTGACGGCGACGGCATCCCCGACGTGACCGAGCTGCGCGAGCTGACCGATCCGAACGTGGCGGCCGTGGCGCCGGGTGAAGAGCCCCCGCCCCCCGTCGAGGAAGTGCCGCTGCCGGAGACGGGCTGCAGCGTGGCGGTGGCGTTCGCTGAGCGGGAGCCGCCGCCTGCCCACGCGTGGCTGCCGTTGCTCGCCCTCGTAGCGCTCGCCGCTAGACGCCGGACCCGCTGACCTTTGCGCGGAGCGGGCGGCAGCTCATGAAAGCGCCCGCCACCAGCAACAGTCCGAGCCAGGCTGCTGCCCAACGCGCTACCGGCACGGCTGCCGCCGAGGCGATGGCCAGCGGCTGCCGCGCAAATTCGCCCCAGCAGTAGCTCTTCCCCTGCGGGTCGAGTGCGCACGAATAGTGCGAACCGCTGGTGAGGCCGTGAAAGGTGCCGCCTGGGCCCAGCGCTTGGCCAAAGGCATTGAAGCCCCAGCAGGCGATCCCCCCTGAGGCGCGCGTGGCGCAGCTGTGATAAAATCCCGAGCTTACGTCAGTGAATTCGCCAGCGGGCGGGGCCGTGAGCCCATAGCCATCGAAGCCCCAGCAGGCCAGCGTTCCATCCGTGCGTAGGCCGCAGCTGTGAAAGCCACCGGCGCTGATCTCAGCGAAAAGCCCGCTGGGCGGCGTTGACTCGCCGAAGGTATTGTTGCCCCAGCAGGCGCCCGTGCCGTCCGGGCGAACGCCACAGCTGTGCTGTTGGCCGGTGCTGACCTGCGAGAACACGCCACTGTGCGGCGCAGCCTGGCCTGACGCGTTGAGACCCCAGCAAGCCAGCGCGCCATCGACT
>JANNWK010000334.1:0-2469 GCA_031408355.1 Myxococcales bacterium | reverse complement strand
CCGGGTGTCTCGAAGTCGAGCGGGCCGCCGAGCATGATCGCCTTGCCGTGGCAGAGGTTACACTTGGCCTTGAACGTCTGGGGCACGCAGGCGACGTCGCAGCTCATTGGAGCGGCGCCACCCGAGCCGCCCGCGGGCGCGCCGCCGGCGGGCTTCGGATCGCTCGCCGGGTCTTCGGCTGAGCAACCAGCGAGCGCGAACAGCGAGCCCACCGCAGTGACGCTGAGCCCCACGCAGAGTCGGTAAAGATTGCTTCGCTTCCGGGGCTGCTGGCGCCCTTCGCTCGCGGCCGAGGAGTGTGAAGTGGATTCGATTTGGGGAGACTGTTGCTCTTGCACTGAATTCCGACCTTGTCTTGGCTCTTCAAAGAGGCGAGCCAACTTGCCCACGCGAACGGGTGCCACTACCGGCGGGAGAAAGTAACAACACTAGGCCCGCTCGCGTAAAGCATGAAATGCATTCGACTATACGTTTTCTGCCGTCGATTTGCGCGCGGCCAGGTCAGATCGCAATTGGCACATGTTTCGTTTGGCCCACGACTATGCTGACCCAAGCCGCATGCATCGCTTCGACAGAGAAGAACTCAAGCTCCCACGCCCCAGCGCCTTCGTCGACCCGCGCGCGATCCGTTTTCAGGACATAGACGCTGCCGGCATAATTTTTTACCCGCGCGTGCTCGAAATGTTTCACGACGCCTACGGGGCTTTCCTCGCCCACGCCGGCTGTCCGTTGCCCGAGGTATTGCGGAGCGGCGGCTGGTTGGCGCCGGTTCGCCACGCTGAAGCCGACTATTTTAAGCCGCTGCGCTTCGGCGACGCCGTCAACGTCGAGATCTGCCGGGCCCACATCCTGGCCACAGAGGTCACGCTTGGCTATCGCATCGCCCGCATACAAGGTGGGGAAGTGTGTGCCGTGGGGCAGGTGGTGCACACGTTCGTGGACCGGCAGACGTTCACCCGGATCCCGATCCCAGAGGCCGTGGGTCGGGCTCTGTTGACCGTCGAGGGCGGGTGAGGTGGCAGGCGCCCTTAGGTGACGGGCGGCCTCAGTAACCCGGAGCAGTGGGCGAGGCAGGCCGGTCGATCCAGTTTTCCGTTAGGGGTCAGAGGTAGGGCCGAGAGGCGCGCCACGGCTCGCGGCAGCTTGTGTCGAGCCAGCCGGTCAGACAACAGCTGCGCGACGACGCCGGGTTCAGCGAGGCGGGCGTTGTCGCAGACGAGCGCTGCGGCCACCACCTGCCCGTAGCGCGCGGACGGGACGCCGAAGACGCAGCACGCGTGGATGCCCGGCAGTTGCGCCACTGCGGCTTCGACCTCCAACGGATCCACGTTCTCGCCCGCCGTGATGATCACGTCATCGGCGCGACCGCGCACGAACAGTGAGCCGTCGTCGGCGAGCCTTCCCAAATCCGTGGTGACGAACCAGCCGTCCGCGTCGAGGCTGCTCCCGGCGCTACCGACGTAGCCCGAGAACAGTGACGGCGCGCGGATCGCAAGGAGCCCACTCCGCACTTGCAGCTCTACCCCGGGCAGAGGTCGCCCTGAACTGACCGCGCCGAACTGCGTGGCCAGTGGCGCGAAACGCTCGGCGTAGGGCCGCGTGACCACCTGGGAGGCCGTCTCGCTGAGACCGTAGCTAGTGAGGAGCGGCAGCCCGGCCGTTTCGGCGCGGCGCGCGAGTGCGGGCGAGCAGCCGCTACCGCCGAGCAGCACGGCGCGGAGCTCGGGGGGAGCCGTGAAACCGCTGTCCAATAAGCCGGAGAGCACGCTGGGCACGAGCGACAGGAGCGTGGCGCGACTCGCGACGAGGCTGCCGGCTAGCTGCGGGATGCACCCGAGCAGCCCGCCGGCGCCGGGTTCGAAGAGCACGAGCGTTTGCCGCGCCACCAGGGTCCGTACGACGATCGACAGTCCGCCGACGTGCGCGAGCGGCAGGCAGAGCAGCCAGCGGTCGCCTTCGAGCCAGCCCAGGTTCGCCGCCGAGGCGGCTGCTGAAGCGAGCACGGCGCGACGGCTCAGTTGCACGAGCCGGGGCGTGCCGGTGGAGCCTGAGGTCGGGATGAAGGCCAGCGGCGACTCAGCGGCCTCGGGCGAGAGCGCGCTCTCCTGCCACGCCCCGGCCGCGAGCGCTGGAGGCGCGCTGGCCTGGGCGAGAACCTGCGCTGCTTCGCGTTCGGGCGCGGTGGCGCGGGCGTGCAGGGTGAGGACCGGGGTGCCGGTGGCGAAGGCCGCGTACAGCCAGAGCAGGCTCGGTAGATCAGCGCGCGGTGTGAGCGCCAGAGCACCGGGTCGGTGGCGCGTGAGTGCTCGGGCGTAGGCTTCGCTCTGCTGCGCTACGTCCCGGAACGTGAGGCGGAGCGGGCCGTCGATGAGGGCGAGCCGGTCCGGGTGCTCACGCGCCGCTGCGAAGATGGACAGCGCGGTCAAGGGATGAGCTCCGCGGTTTCGCCAAGTCCCGGCGTGGTCCACG
>JANNWK010000333.1:0-1911 GCA_031408355.1 Myxococcales bacterium | reverse complement strand
CCGAATCCGTGGAGCCAGCGTACGGGCGAGCCGAGTATCGTACTGAGTGTAGTATTTCCAAGGGCGGCAGCTGGAGTTGTCCATGAGCACGGGGCGCCGGCCTCGCGAAGCTGGGCTCCCGGCCAGAACCTCGAGCGCCGCATCGAAGTTGCCTGCGCTCGCGAAGGTCCCCTTCTGAAACCAGTCGGGTCGAAAGATGGCGGTCGGCCCCCAAGCAAGCACGCACGCGACGGGTAGTAAGAGCTGACCCAGCCGAAACTTCAGCTCGGCGAGCGCTTCAAGTCCGTAGGCCGACAGGAAGATAGCGTAGGGCACGTAGCCTGCATTCGTCCGAAAAGCCCCCGCCGGCCAGCGCCCTGCCACCGAGAACAGCAGCAGCACGAGCAACGGAGACCAGAGCCACGCCAGCTCGCGAAAGCGCCGCCGATACACGAGCCAGGAGATGCCCAGCCCGTGCAGACCTAGCCAGAAATATTGATCCGCCGAAGCGAGCGCCTCGAGCGTCGACTCGCGGACGACCTCGGTATTCCAGCGGCCGCGGCCAAAGCCCGGTATCGTTGCGAGGTCGACATACTTGCCTGCCGTCCAGGCCACCCGCCCCTGCTGCTCGTTGGCCACGTAGAAGACGCCATACTTGTTGCCCCACTTCTTCTCAGCACGCGCTCCGTCCAAGTGCCGCCAAGTAGTGAAGTAGATGGTGACGATCGTAGCCACACACAAGATGGCCGTGCCGATCACGACCCCGACGACCCGCAAGCGCCGCGACTTGAGGGCATCCCAAGCCAACACCGCAAACAAGGCCGGGTACAGAAAGACGATGATGATCGAGAAGAAGAAGGCGGCCCAGGAAAGCCCGAGGACCAAGGCCAGTCGCTTCGGGCTCGGTCGCGCGCGATGCCACAGGTACGCCGCTAAGAGCGCAACGAACACGCCGAGCTCGACCCCGTACTGCTTGAACTCCACGCCCATGGTCAGCGCGGCGGGATGCGTCGCCATCAGCAGAACGACGACCAAGCGCGTGAGCCCAGAACGAAACAGCTGCTGGGCCACATAGGGCGAAGCCAGCAGACCGACCAACGACGCCAAGAACGGTAGCGCGCGAAAGGTCAGCTCGCTGGGACCGAGCCAGGTAATGAGCCCCTTGGTGAGCAGCAAGAAGCCTGGCGGCCTAAAGGTCTGGGTCAAGACGGGCAAGGTGAGCGTCTTCCACGCCCAGTAAGCTTCGTCCTCCCATAGCGTGGAGGGCGCTATCGCGAACAGATGGACGCGCAGGTACAGACCTAGCGCGAGCGCCGCGAATGTCGCGAGCAAGAGCGCGCGCTGAGCGTTGCTCCCGCCCAGTCGCTCCCACAGGTTCACCCGTGACCTAGTTGGCGCTGGCACGCCGGAGGTATAGCTCATCTCCCTCCAAGGTCTCGACTAACTCGAAGTCGGCCAGGGCTGCCGAAGAAACGAGCTTCGGCAGCTTGCCCCGGCGAATCGCGATCGCCTTCAGCTGCGAAAGTTGCTCCGCAATGTTGTCTTTGGAGAGACCATGCAGCGGTTTGGGTTTGGGCGAAAACGCCCCTGGGACACGCTCATCGACGTCAAGCTGCTCAACGGCGTAGACTCCCTCGCGGTATCCTCTGAGTCCCGAAACGAGGACCCAATAGGGCGCGGAGGGCGCCGGTGCTTGGCGGGGGAGCTCGGCCAGTGACAACTTGCCGAAGCGTTTGGCGTGCTGCGCGTGCCTAAGGAACAGCTCGTCCCACAAGATGGTGTTGTTCCAGCGGACCGGCTTGCGCTGGCCCGGCGGATACAGCAGGTGCGTCACCCCGCGTGACTTCAATAGCTCGTACAGCTCTCGCGGATCCTTGAGGTGGGCGTAGCTGATGTAGTCCTGAGCTGCACGAATGTCGCTCAGCACCGTGC
>JANNWK010000332.1:0-7708 GCA_031408355.1 Myxococcales bacterium | reverse complement strand
GGCGAGGGCCATGGGGACGAAGCCGAGCGCGGCCACCATGGCCGTCATCAGTACCGGCCGAAGGCGGCCGACGGAGCCGTGCAGCACGGCCTCATCCAGGCGCTCGCCGTTTCGTCGCAAGTTCTCGATGAATGTCAGCATCACCAGACCGTTGAGCACAGCGACACCGGAGAGAGCAATAAAGCCGATCGCTGCCGAGATGGAGACCGGGAGATCGCGCAACCAGAGCGCCACGATGCCGCCCGTTAGCGCGAGGGGCACGCCCGTGAAGATGAGCAGCGCGTTCTTGAGCGACCCGAACGACAAGAAAAGCAGGCCGAAAATCAAGGCCAAGGCCACAGGCACTACGATGGCGAGTCGAGCACGAGCCGCGATCAGGTTTTCGAACTGGCCGCCCCACTCGAGCCAATAGCCAGCGGGCAGCTTGATCTGCTGCTCAATCCGCGCCTGCGCGTCTGTGACGAACCCGCCCAAGTCTCGGCCGCGCACGTTGCATTGGACTACGACGCGGCGCTTGCCGTTCTCGCGGCTTACCTGGTTGGGCCCATCCTCGATGGTAATCTTGGCCAGCGCGCCCAGCGGCACGAAGGCCTGGCGAGCGCTAGCGAGCTTCGTCTCAGCCGCTTCCTCCGCGGAGGTCGGCTCGTTCCCACCGTTGGGAAGAGCAACCGGCAAATTCTCGAGCGCGTCAAGGTCTCGCCGAATGTTGTCGGGCAATCGGAGAACGACATCGAAGCGCTTGTCACCCTCGAAGACCTGTCCGGCACTGACACCGCCTACCGCGGATTCCACGACAGCCTGCACGTCTGCGATACTGAGGCCGTAGCGGCCGATCGCGCGTCGGTCAATGTCGATGGTGAGAACGGGTAAGCCTGTCACTTGCTCGACCTTCAGGTCCGCTACGCCCGGCGTCTCGGCGAGCACGCGAGAAATCCTGTTGGCTTCGCGCAACATCACGTCGAGGTCGTCGCCGAACACCTTGACCGCAACCTCGCTGCGTACGCCGGAAATAAGCTCATTGAAGCGCAGCTCGATCGGCTGGCTGAACTCGTAATTCTGGCCCGGGAGCTCCGCGATTACGGCTCCCATTTTTTCAGCCAGCTCCTCCTGTGAGCTTGCCTTGGTCCAACCGTCCCGCGGCTTGAGCATGACGTACGTGTCCGACACGTTTGGACCCATGGGGTCGGTTGCCACTTCTGCCGTACCGGTTCTGGCAAAGATGTCACTCACCTCATTCGGGAATCGCTGCTTCAGCAGCGTCTCCAGCTGCATCTGCATCTCCACGCTCTTGCTCAGGCTGATGGAGGGTATGCGAGCGGGCTGGATCGCGAGCGCGCCTTCTCCGAGCTTGGGGGCAAACTCGCTGCCGAGTGTTACGGCCAGCGTGAAGCTGGCGGTAATGAAGGTCAAGGCGCCGATCAACACGGCCGTCCGGTGGGAGAGGTTCCAGCGGAGCACCCGCTCGTAGAGCGAGTTGGCCCCACGAATGAACCAGTTCTCGTGCTCCGAGACCTTGCCTTTGAGAAAAATGGCGACGAGGGCCGGGATAAACGTCATCGATAGTACGGTGGCGCCAGCCAAAGCGAGGACGACCGTGACCGCCATCGGGCGGAACATCTTCCCCTCGATGCCCGTCAGCGTCAGAATCGGCAGGTAAACGATGCAGATGATGAGCTCACCGAACATCGTCGCCTGACGAACTTCTTGAGACGCCTCGTAGGCGAGCTTGACGCGTTCGTCTTTGCTGAGCAGTCGCCCTAAACGCTTCTGCTCAAGCGCGAACCGTCGCACGCAGTTCTCGACGATGATCACGGACCCGTCGACGATGAGTCCGAAATCGATGGCGCCCAAACTCATGAGATTACCGCTGGTCTTGGTTTGAACCATGCCGGTCAGCGCAATCAGCATCGAAAACGGAATGGCGAGTGCGGCAATGAGCGCCGCTCGCATATTCCCGAGCAGCAGGAATAGCACCACGACCACCAGGAGCGCGCCTTCGAGCAAGCTGTTGCGCACCGTGCGAAGCGTCGCGTCGACCAGGTAAGTACGGTCGTAAACCGTCTTCGCCTTCACACCGGCCGGCAACGACTTGTTGACGGTTTTCATGCGCTCGTCGACACGGCGTGATACGTCCCGGCTGTTCCCGTCGACCAACATGATGGCCGTGCCGATCACCGCTTCGCGGCCGTTGTCCGTGGCGGCACCGGTGCGCAGCTCCCGACCTAACCCCACGTCGGCGACGTCGCTGACTCGAATGGGCGTGCCATGTCGATCGCCGACAACTATTTGGGCGATGTCCTGCTCGTTCTTCACCAGCCCAGTCGCGCGGATCAGGTATTGCTCGCCCTTGTGTTCGATGTAGCCGCCGCCGGCGTTTGCGTTGTTCGCAGAAAGGGCCTCGAGAACGTCACGAAACGAGAGACCGTAGCCGACGAGCTTCGCGGGGTCGGGCGAGACCTGATACAGGCGCTGGAAGCCGCCGATCGAGTTCACCTCGGTGACGCCGGGGACGGTGCGGATCTGCGGGCGGACGACCCAGTCCTGTAGCGTTCGCAGGTCGCTCAAGTCGTAGGGCTGGCCATCGGGACGCCGGGCTCCAGCTTCGGCTTCCAACGTCCACATGTAGATTTCGCCGAGGCCCGTCGCGATCGGCCCCATTTGCGGTTCGCCCACGCCCGGCGGCAGACTGGCCTTGGCACCCGACAAACGCTCGCCAACGAGTTGACGCGCCCAGTAGATGTCGGTGCCCTCTTCGAAGATCACTGTCACCTGCGAAAGGCCGTAGCGCGATAGCGAGCGGACCTGCGTGAGGCGTGGAATGCCGCCCATGGCCCACTCGATGGGAAACGTGATCTGCCGTTCGACCTCCACTGGCGAGAGTGCCTTCACAGGCGTGTTAATTTGGACTTGGACGTTGGTGATGTCAGGAACGGCGTCGATCGGAAGGCGCTGGAAGTTGTAGACACCGAGGCCACCGACGGCGAGCGTCACCACCAGAACCAACCAGCGATGCGCCACCGAGAACGCGAGAAGCTTGGATAGCAGTGCCAGCATAGCTCAGTGTTCGTGGCCAGCTTCGGACTTGCCGAGCTCTGCCTTCAAGATGAAGCTGTTGGTCGCTGCGTACTTTTCGCCAGCGTTGAGGCCCTTCGGGACTTCGACGAACAGCTCCCTCTCCTTGCCTGGCCCGAATCCTTGCCGCCCGACTGATACCTCGTGCGGAGTGAAAGCGCCCTCGTCCTCGACGAAGACCACGTTCTTCCCGTCCAGACGTTGGACGGCCTCGTAGGCAACGACGACGGCTGCGTCAGCTTCGTCGATCGCAATGTCCGCCGTAACGAAAAGACCCGGCCGCCACTTGGGATCAGGGTGGTCGAGCACTACCCTTGCCACCGCCGACCGCGTTTGCTCACCCACCACGCGATCGATGTAGGTGATTTGGCCGACGGCAGGCAGCTCGATCCCTTCCGCTCTCACGACGGCCCGCTGACCCGGCGCTACTCGCGGCAAGTCTTTGGCGTAAACGGTGACGTTGACCCACAAGGTAGAGAGGTCTGCCACGACGAAGGCTAGCTTTTCGTCACTCAACACTTCGCCAACGACCGCATGCCGTTCCACGATCGTTCCATCTAAGGGTGCCGTCAGCACCAACCCGCCGCCTACCGTGCGCGCACCCGCGCCGGCGGCAAGCTTCTGGCTAGCCGCGCGGAACTCGATCTTCGCTTCGGCGAGGGCTTGCCGAGCTGCGAAGAAATCCTTTTCTGCTGAGATCTTTTCCTTCCACAGCTGGTCTTGCCGGCTGAAGTTGGCCTCTGCGAGGTCGAGCCGCTCCTTGGTGGATGCGGCTTCTCGTTGCATCTCGGCCAGCTCGCGACTGTCCAGGACCGCCAGCACGTCGCCCTTCTTTACGAGGTCGCCGAGCTGCTTCTTAACCTCGCGGACCGTGCCTCCTACGCGCGGGGTCACGTGCGCCACCCGCTCGGTGTTCAGACCAACTTCTCCGGGCAGCGCTAGCGTTACCGCGACTTTCCCGGGGCCGACCGTGCGGATGTCGATTTTCGCGTTGGCGAGCATAGCCGGAGTGAGCTTGATCTTTCGTTCGTCAGCGTGGTCATCGTGGCCCTTGTCGCCCTCAGCGTGGTCATCGTGACCCTTCTCGTCTTTGCCGTGCTCGTGCGCGTCCTCGGCGTGCGTGCGTGCCTCAATCAGCAGAGTCGCAGCCACGCTGGCTGCCACGAGCGCCACACCGCCTAGGACAAGCAGCGCAGTGCGCTTTGGTCGGGAATTAGAGCCTGCTTCAGTCACTGCGGCGTCCTCCCGGCGTTTATCAGGAGCTCGAGCTTGGCCACCGCGTGGGCATATTCAGCTTCGAGCAGTGCTCGCTGTGCCTCCAGCGCTTCTCGGTGGACCAGAAGCACGCTCGCAAGATCTCCCTCGCCGAGCTCGTACGCGCGAGTCGCAAGCGCGATAGACTCACTTGCCGCCACCGCCGTCGGTGCCAACGCTTCTCGAGCTGCCTTGGTAGCAAGGTAGCTCGCGTAGTGAACTCTGACTTCCCCGATGGCAGACGCTCGCAGCGCGGCGCGCTCAGCCTGCGCCGCGCGAATTTCGGCTTGCGAAGTAGCCCTCGCCGATGCATTGGCGTTGAGCAGCGCCAACGGAACGGCCAGGCCAACGGTTCCGATGTTTGAGCCATCATCTCGCTCGTACTGGGCGAGAATGTTGATGGTCGGCGACGCAGCAGAGCGCTCTCGACTGGCCCGCGCCTGCGCCGCCTGAACGCGTGCCGCCGCGGCCTGAAGATCCGAGCGCTTGTCGATTTGACGGAGCATGACGTCGAGCGGCGGAGGCTCATTCGGCGGTACGAGGGCGCCGCTGACTCTGATGGGTTCTCCAGTCGTCAAGCCCAGCAAAGCCGATAGCCGCAGGGTGTCTGCGTTGTATTCACCGCGTGCGCTCAACGCAGCTGCAGCATCGCGTCCGTGCTGTAGAGTAGCCAGCGAGACGTCGATCGGCGGGACGCTGCCGGCCTCGTGGCGCCGCCGAGCTGCCGCGAGCACCTTCTCAGCATTGACTGCGCGCGCTGCGGTGAGCGCGACTTGCTGCGCATCGCGCAGCGCCATCGCGTGTCGCAGGAGCACTGCCAACAGCACCTGTTGCTTCCTGAGGCTACCGGTTGAACGCGCGTCCCGGTGCTCCGCCGTCGCGGCCTCCACGCGAGCGCTCCGCTTACCTCCGGTGTCGACCGGCCAAGATAGCGTTGCAGCACCCGCCAGACGCCTGCTTCCGTCTGGATTCGAGCGAACGCCTCCAAGCGCCGAGAGCAGCGGATTGTCGAGAGAAAGTACGCCAGCAGCCGTAACGGCCGCGCGCGACACACCAATTTGAGCTTCGCTTGCACGTAGCTCAGGCGCCTCGGCCAAGCGCCCTACGAGGTGAGCACGGGTGAGCTCGATTTCTTGGGCGTGGGCGCGCTCACCTAGGCACAAGACGACGAGCGTGCTCAACGCGCCGAGAATGACGACACGCACCGTTGTACTATTCGCGATAGTGGGAGAAGGCATGCTCAGGCTTCGCTTCCAAGTTGGCTCGGGCTATTCGAAGAAGGCCGAACCAACACGCTCGACCGTGGTGTGCATCACATCGAGGGGGTTGGTCCCGCCCACGTGCGGAACGATGCTCGCTACGCCGGCGACGAGGGCTACCAAAGCGATCACCGAAGCTCCGAGGCGGGTTTCACTCACGGGACGCTTTTCGGCGTAGGCAAGCAGAAGCTCGACACGCAGCCGGATTTTGGAGCGAGCCCCGCCGATGTGCGCAAATGCCGTGTCTCGTGGGCTTGCAGCGCGAAGTAGCGCAGTTGCCACTGCCAAGGGCTCCGCGCCCGCCAGGACGGCAGCGCGGTCGCATTGGACCTCTCGGCGGAAGACCCAGGCGGCAGCGTCACGCTTCAACATCCAGGCGCCAGCGGGATTCAACTTCAGCGCCAGCGCCAAAAGCCAGTACCGGACTGTGTCCCCGCCGCGCAGATGCTCGAGCTCATGAGCCAGCGCGCCGATCAGCGTCTCGTCATCACACCGGCTTACGAAATCTTCATCCATGGCGACGACTGGTCGCCATAGGCCGAGCGCAGCGCTCCCGCCCACTCCACCATCGGTGACAACGAACTGGCCGTGAAGTTCTGCGAGTTGCGGCGTCCTCGCAACAAGCGCGGCAACGCGAACCACCGCTTCACTCGACGACCCTTTTGCGCGAACGCTCGACAGACGCCAGCATCGGACTACCCAGGGCCCGGCGCACGCCAGAGCTACCGTTGAAACCAGCCCGGCAAAGAGAAGCGGCTCGAGACAAAGCTCTTCAAAATCGTGCAGGAAGATACAGCCGATGACAGAGCGCCCAGACTCGGCTTGATGAAGCCCGGCTGAGATTGTCCAAGCGAACGGAGCCAGGGATGGCAGCACCACGAGTAGGTAGCGCACGGTTCCCCAACGCAGGAGCCGTGTGCCAGCTAGGCCGTCCAGCACGAGGAGCAACGCTTTGCCGAGGGCAGCGCAGAGCGGCAACACCAGAAGCAAGACAACAGCGGTCCCGAGCGTCGGGAAGAGCAGCTCGTTCATTTGCGGAGCGCTTTTCGGCGTTGCTGAATGCGAAGCTCTAGCTCGTCGAGCTCCGACGACGTGGCGTCGGACACTTTTTCAGCGAGCAGGGCTAGAGCCGTTGGTTCGTCTACCGATCCGTCGAGCACTTCTCGCGCGGTTGCCTCGAGGAACTCCTGCCGGCTGAGCCGTGGCGAATAGAGGTAGCGCTTGCCCTCACGGACTCGTGTCAGCAGCCCCTTGTCGAACAGCCTGGACACCGTCGTCATCACAGTCGTGTACGCGATGGTCCGCTTCCGCTCCATGAGCTCGAGCACCTCGCTCACCGCAAAAGATCGCAGGGATCGGCTCCAGACGAGGTCCATAATGGCTGCCTCTAAGTCGTAGAGTCGAAGCTCAACGCCGCGCTTGCCTGGCCTGAGTCGGAAGGTCACTGGTAACTTACTAGCGCGTATAGTAGAAGCGTGCAAAGCACTTTTTCGCAACCTATTTGAAGGGCCAGCCGGGCGTCAATGCGACGATCTGCGCCGAGCGACTCCGCAGTCGGCGTCAGCCAAACACTCGGCGAAATCGACTCCTACATTGACGCGCTGGTCTGAGCGGGTCGCGGATGAACACAAAGCGCTTCAGCGCGGCTGGTCTAACGTTTCACGCACGCGGCGGGCCAGTCCCTCAGGCGTAAATGGCTTGGCCAGGAAAGGGAAGTGACCGCGCTCAAGCTCGTGCACGCTGTCTTGGGCTGCGACGTAGCCAGAGATCAACAGGAAGCGCAGGGTTGGGCAGCGCGCTATCAGGCGCTGGCAAAGCACGACCCCGTCAATGCCCGGCAGCCGGACGTCCGAAATCACCAGGCTGAAGGCGGCGAGCGCCGCGTCCGAGAGCGCCAGTACCGGCTCGGCAGCATCGTGCTCCAGCACGCGATAGCCGCGCGCGCGGAGCCCGCGTGCCACCACGCGCCTCACCTGGGGGTCGTCGTCGATGAGCAGGATGCTCTCGGTTCCGCCCGATGAAGCCCGGCTGAGCGAGGATTGGGCGGCGTCCGGGGCAGTCGAGTCGGGGCTGGCCAGAGGCAGGTAGATCCGGAACGTGGCGCCCTTGCCAGGAGCGCTCTC
>JANNWK010000331.1:0-1781 GCA_031408355.1 Myxococcales bacterium | reverse complement strand
TCGGGCCGCGGCGGTCGGTTTGCGCGGACCAGTCTCTACCCGGTGGCGTGCGAGGTGCTCGATATCTATCGCTGCGCTTTGGGGGATGCCGCCCAGGGCGCGTTCGACGCTGGGGGCGATGCTGACGGCGACGCCGATGGCGACGCGGAAATTGCCGAAACGAGCGACGCGCGGCCGCCTCGCAAGCGCCGCCGCCGCCGCCGTTAGTCCGGGCCAGCTCGCCACGGAGCTTTACGCCTAGTTGGCGTTTAGCTCGACGCGCAGCAGCTTTTTGCCGATGAAGACGTAGTCGCCGTGCGAAAGCGCGCGTTCGGTCTTGAGCCGCAGGTAGGTGCCGTTGCGGCTGTCGAAGTCCGTGAGCACGAATTTGCCGTCCTTCTCTTCGACGGTGGCGTGCTTGCCCGACATGTACACGTCCCCCGGGAAGTTCAAGTCGCCGTCTTCGCGCCCCACCTGCAGCGAGTTGCCACGAGCGCAAATCGTCATGCCGATGGCGCCGCCTTCAAGGATCTGGTTCAGGCGGAAAGCGCTCGGGTACTTCGGTGAGGAGTAAAAGAAAGTGCCGTCCGGGTCGGCCCCGTCAGAGGCCTTGGGCGTGGGATCCAGTCGGAACACCTGCTCGCCGACGACGAACTGATCGCCCGGCGAGATATCCACGGAACCGCGCACGCGGAAGTACACGCCGTTGAGCGAGCCTTCGTCACGCACCACCAAGCGATTGTCGCGATAGAAGAAATTAGCGTGCTTCGGCGAGATAAACGGATCGTCGGGGAACTCAAGCTGGCCCTGGCGGCCGAGCAGGTGTTGGTCGGCCTTCAGGTGGTAGGAGAGCCCCTCCATGCCCTCGCCACGAATGAGGATGAGCCGGGCCTTGGCTGGATCCTGCATGTCGCCGTAGAAGTTCGCGTGCAGATGCATGACCATCTCCGGGACGGAGGTGCCGCATCGGCCACAAAACTTGTGCCCACTGGGCACTGGGGTCATGCACGACTCGCAGACGTAGTACCTGGCTTGATCCATCTGCTCCTCTTCGGCCTTCAACGCAGCGGGCGCGGCGCCCGTCGCAGCCTGCGAGGCTCCAACAATTTCGGCCGGATGGGAAGGGTCTGATTGGATCGGCTTATCGGCCGGAAAGAGCGCGACGTCGTGCCCACAGCCGCCACAGTGTGCTGCGCCCATCGGATTCCAGGCGTCGCAACGCCCGCAAACGATCCCGACGTCGAGCGAATCGGCCGCCATTGCGCTCACTGCATACTACCCCTCCCCCGAGAGGCAAGAGGTTACGCCGGGCAAGCCTCCGTAAGTCCCCAGGCCGGCGCCGTCCGGCCCGCCCGCTCAGCGAATGTACTGATTGCGGCGCTTGGCGTTGAAGAAGCCCTCAGCGCCGACCAGTCGGAAGAACACTGTTTCGGTGCAGGTCGCGCGCAGCACGGGGCCGAAGTCGCGTGAGTCGTAGGGAAATAGGCGGTTGTCGCTGACCAGCCAGACGTGACCAGGGGGCACGTCGCCGTGGGCGTCCTGCGCCTTGATCGGGTGCGGCTCGGCGTTTCCGCGTTGGTGGACGCCGCCGCTCAGTTCTTCGAGTTCGCAGTATTGCTCCACCTCGATGCCGGTGGAGGGGTCGGCCTCGGTGAACATGCGCTCGCTGCAGTTGCCTTCGGTGGGTTGCCGCTTCCGACCGATGGTGATGCTCGAGCCCTTCACATCCACCACATCGTGGTCGTCGCCCACGATGCGACCAATCACGACGCGTTCCGGCTGGTTCGGTTCCGGGCACAGGA
>JANNWK010000330.1:0-2545 GCA_031408355.1 Myxococcales bacterium | reverse complement strand
CGACTCGACTCTGGACGTCGGCAACAGCGCCTCGAAGCGGACCGAACAGGCCCATTTACTCGAAAAGACCCGGATCTCAGCGACCGACGACGAGACCCGCGCTGTCGACGACGTGGGGCGAAGCGCAGCTCCCCTGGGCGTGCCCGCGCCAGGCCTTTTCATCGCCGACGAACCGCTTGAACCTGGGCCGCGCTTGTCGACGATGGTCAGCGTGGAGCGCACGGAGCTATCGCGGATGCGCGTCGGCCTCGTCGCGCTGGGCGGCGTTTCGCTGCTCCTCGCTGTGACGGTGGGATCGCTCCTGCTCAGGCGATCGGACACGAACAGCAGCGTGCCGGCACCGTCGGTCTCGACTAGCAGCGCGTCACTGCCACCGGGATGCACGCTCGCGCTGCCGCCGGCTCGCCTCTCGCCGAGCATTGAACGCTCCGTGCCGATCGCGGCGCTGGCGCTCAGCAGCGGCAACATCGCGCTGGGCCTCGCCGACACGAAGACGAGCGCCGCGGGTTTCATCTACAATCCGGACACCGCCGAACCGGTGAGCAGGCTCACCGCGCCGCCGGGCACAGGCCAGATCAGCTACGTCACGCCGAGCGAGCCCACGCTCACGGTAGATCGCGCTGGCACAGACTTCGCTTTTGCTCGCTCGTTGGCGCCAGGCCTTTCGCTGGGCGTTGGACCCTCGGGCGTGATGCGGCGGGGCAACGACGACGGCAGCGGGGTCGTGTGGGCGCTCCCGACGGGAATCAAGGTAACGCCCCCGCGGGCGGCGGCTGTTGCAGAAGGCTACTTCGTGGCATTCCGGCAGGGCGGCGCGGAAGGCCAACTCACCAGTGGTTGGCTCGGTTCGGATGGTACGGCGCGCGGGCCGCTGACGATCATTCCTGGCACTCCGGCCAGCCTGGGCACCCCCAGCGTCTCCACTGGTCCGAAAGAAGGGCTCGTGGTGTTCCCCGGCAGGACGCAAAAGGCGGAGCCGTTCCGGATCTACGCGGCGCGCGCCGCTGTGGGGCAACCGGCAGGCCCCGCTGTCGCACTCAACTTGCCGGCGGACGGCGGCGGGGCCATTGCGCCTGCGCTAGCGGCATTGCCAGGCGGTCGGTTCTTGGTGCAGTGGACCGACGGCAAGGTCGGGCAGTACCGGGTGCATGTGCACGTCCTGGATGCGAACCTGGCGCCGCTGGGTGACGCGCTGTTGGTCTCGGCCAAGGGCGCCAACGCCGGGCAGGGCACGCTCGTGGCAGCCGGAAAATCGGTCGTCTCGTTCTTCATTCAAACCACAGCCGGACACGATGAGCTGTGGGGAGCATCGCTCACGTGTCATTGATCACCACGAGGCTTGGTATTTTTGCGTTGCTGCTTGGCTGCAGCGCCGGTTGTGGTCTGCTTTCGCCCAGCGGCCCCAGCGACGTGGCGCGCGGCGAGTACTACTCAGCGGGGCAACCAGACTTCGATCAATTCTTCATTCAGCTTCATCGCCATCAGGTGGCCCTATTGCGCGCGCCCGAGGAACCACGGGAGGCCCGCGGAGCCCTGGCCCGAGCGCTGGGACTCACGACAGAGGCGTCGGACGATAGCCTCAGCGCTCGCGTGAAGCAGGAGGCCAAGAAGCTCGCGGATCAGGGCGTGCGACTGCGCCTGGAGATCCCGGAAGCGGAAGCCTCGCTCGATGCGTCGGCCACGCTGCACATTTCGAATGGCGTCGCCGCAGCGTCGCTCAGGCCCGCGCTGCCCGAACAGGCCACGCGCGTGGTGAGGTCCCGCAGCCGGAGTCTGGCCGCGACGGCCGAGCTGGAACGACTCGGCGTCGCGGGCATCGGTCTCGAGGCGCGCATCGACAGCGCTTTCCGCACCGAAGGCCCCTGGAAACGCGACGAAGTCCGGCGGAACCTAGCGGACGGACAAAAACTCATCACGGTCATGTTGGCGCGCAGCAGAGAGGTGGCGGAGTTCGACGCCAAACTGCTGGCTCTGCTGGCTCTAGCCGCCACAACGGACGCGAACCTGGGGCGCGCCCCAGCGACCGAAGTCGTGCCGACACCCACCCCCGACGACGACAAGAGCCGCGCGGAGGGCAAGAAGAAATCAGCAGCGCAGGCAACAGCCCGCAAGCCAGGCGCGGCGCGGCCCCGACCTACGGCGTCTGTCGCTAAGCCTGCCGCCCCCGCATCGACCGACGGCGAGGCTCCCGCGCCCAAGCCGACCCAAGGTTCCGCTCCCGCCGAGATCGAACCCTGAAGCGCGGCTTCAGAGCAGGCACTGCTCGAGGCGGTCGGCGTTGACCGCATCCAAGGCGCATTCGAAAGCGCCACGCGAAACGCGGCTCGAACACTCGGCGAACGCGGGATCCCTCGCGGCCTTTAGGCGAGCCTCCTCCTGCAGGCGCAAGAGCTCCCCGGCGCTGGCGCCCGGCCGATCGCCCTTCATCAGCAGCTCGACGTAGCGATCCAAGAGCCGCACACACTCCTGGGCTTCAAGCGGCTTGCCGCAGCCGGTAAGCAGCAGCAGCATGCAGGCGCCACGCAGCACTGGCTTCCGAGCTTGG
>JANNWK010000329.1:0-2161 GCA_031408355.1 Myxococcales bacterium | reverse complement strand
ACGAGGGGCGCCGCAACCGAGTTCGAGCGTGCGGGCAGCCCGAACGCCTGGCGCGTGTTTGCGTTCGACGCCCCCCCCCGCTTCGTGCGTCAGACGCCCAAGCCACCGGAGTGAGAATGGTTGAACCGAAGGCGGGGCGCCGCGGCAGTACCTGTCATGTCGGCTTCCTCCCCTACCTGCGGTTCGGTTCCAGCCGCTAAGTCTGGACGATTGAACTCGGGCAGGAAGGCCGGCCTGTTTCTCCTTATTGGGGCACAGCTGGGGTGCACGGGCAGCATCGTGGCGGACGCCGGGGACGGGGTCGGGGCGAGCGGAACGCCGGGTGTGCCTTCTCAAGCCCCAACCAACCAGCCTGGAGCCTTTGTGCCTGCGCCGGCGAGCATGGCGCGACTCACCGCGTCCCAGTATCGCAACGCGGTACGCGCCAGTTTTGGAGCGAGCGCGAACGTCGCCGAGCTCGACCCCGATGCCGAGCTCGGCGGCTATGAAGTGGTGGGCGCCAGGTCGGCTACCGTTTCCCCGCGGGCGGCCGAGCTCTACGAGGCGGCGGCGCGGGCCGTTGTCGCGGGCGCCGTAGGCGACGCCACATGGCGCGCCGGCATAAGTAGCTGCGTCCCAAGTGGGGCAGCTGATGCCAGCTGCGCGGAGAGCGTGGTTGGCGCCCTCGGTCTGCGTCTTTGGCGGCGAGCGCTCGATGCCGCCGAACGCACTCGATTCTCGACGCTAGCTCGCGATGGGGCGACCTCGCTCGGAGACTTCTGGGAGAGCGTTGCGATCGTGGGCGCGGGCATGATGCAGTCCCCCAAGTTCGTGTTCCGGATCGAGCTGGGGGAGCCCGATCCGACCGACCCGAGTCGTCTCAGGTACACGAGCCAAGAAATGGCCTCCCGTCTGGCTTTCTTCGTGTTGAATTCGGCGCCTGGCGACGCCTTGCTGGCGACCGCGCAGACCGGAGTACTGCTGGAGCCCGCCGCGCTGAGCTTGGAGGCGGAACGCCTGCTCGGAACTGAGGAGGCGCGCGCGGGGCTTGGGCAGTTCCTCCAGGATTTTCTGGATCTCGCCAAGCTTCCGGCGATGATCAAGGAGCAGGCGAAGTTTCCAGCTTTTAATGAGGCACTCGCGCTGTCCATGGCCGAGGAGTCACGGCGCCTGTTCGAGTACGTCGTTTTTGAGCAGTCGAGCGACTTGCGTGGCCTGGTTACGACACGAACGACCTTCGTTGACCAGGCCTTGGCGACTCACTACGGCCTGCCAGCGCCGTCCGGTCCCGGGTTTTCTCGAGTCGAGCTCCCCGCGTCGGGTGTCAGGTTAGGGCTATTGGGACACGCAGCCTTCCTCGCGGCCCAGTCGACCATCGCCGAGACATCGCCGACCCGACGTGGCAAGTTCGTTCGCGAGCGATTGCTCTGTGGAACCGTCCCGCCCCCGCCTCCGGGCGCGGAAACGACGCTAGAAGCCGATGACGGCATTCCCAAGACGCGCCGCCAGTTGCTTGAGAAGCATCGAGCGGACCCAACTTGCGCGGGGTGCCACGCGCTCACTGACCCGATTGGCCTAGCCTTCGAGCACTTCGACGCGGTGGGCGCCTACCGTTCCACGGAGCACGGGCTCACGATCGATCCGAGCGGAAACCTTGACGGCGTTCCGTTCGCAGATGCCCCGGCTCTGGCAAGGCTTCTGCAGGATGATCCGCTACTGACCGATTGCCTCGTCCGCCAGGTGTACCGATACGCCACTGGGCGCCGTGAGACCGAGGGCGAGACCTCCACCATTGACGGCCTGCGAGCCAGCTTCTCGAACGGGGGAAACCTGCAGAGCCTCGTGAAGGCGTTAGTCGCGAGCCCCGGCTTTCGCTTCGCGAAGGAAAGGAACTAGGCATGCCCAAAATGGCGATGAGTCGGCGGACACTACTGCGGGGGGCGCTGGCTGGAAGTGGTGTGGCCTTGGGCCTGCCGTTGCTCGAAGCCATGCTGAACCAGAACGGTACGGCGTTGGCGGACGGCACCGCGCTGCCGGTGCGTTTCGGCGTGTGGTTCTTCGGCAACGGCGTGAACCCGGAGCGTTGGTTCCCGAAGACCACGGGCCCCGACTGGCACTCCGAGCAACTGGCGCGCATGACCGTGCCTGAGCTCAAGCCGTATATCCACGTCTTCAGCGGCCT
>JANNWK010000328.1:0-3129 GCA_031408355.1 Myxococcales bacterium | reverse complement strand
GGACCACGCTGGGCACCACCGGCCGTGGCTCGATGCGTAACCAGTCGGGCCCCTCGCTCACCTGTTGTCCCAGCCGGCGCAGCTCGGCCACGGTCGCGGTGAGGCGATCGGTCTCCTTGATGCGAATGTTGGCCACGTTTCGGATCGTCGTCGTTCCTTGAAACAGGGGAGCTAACGCCGCCAAAGTCATGACTGTGTCGGAGATGTGAAACATGTCGGTGTCGATGCCGGCAGGCTGGCTCGTGCCCGTGATGGTCGTCGCCGCGGCCGAGCGGCTCACGCGAGCACCCAGCTGCTCCAGTAAGTCGACGAAGGCGTAGTCGCCTTGGAGCGCCCCTGGGCCGAGGCCAGGAACCTCGACTTCACTCGCCGTCGCGACGGCGAACGCGAACGCGTAGCTCGCGCTCGAGGCGTCCGGCTCGATGGCGTAGCTCCGCGCCGTGTACTGTCCCTGCCCCTGCCAGGCGAAGCCTTGCTGGGTGACCTCCACGTGGCCGCCAAAGTCCTCCACCATCCGTCGGGTGATCTCCACGTACGGGCGGCTCACGAGCTCGCCCTCGACCGCTAGCTCCGTAGGCCCCTCCGAAAGCGCGCCCACCAGCAGCAGGGCCGAGAAATATTGGCTCGAACGATCGCCTCGCATCGAAAGCCGCCCGCCGGGCAGGCGCCCGCCATGCACGGTGAGCGGGGGGCAGCCACTTTCACAGTCCACGCGGAGCCCCAACTGACGGAGTCCGTCGACCAGATCCTGAATCGGCCGGCGCGCCATGGCCTCGTCGCCCACGAGCGTGACGGGCCCTTCAACGAGGCAAGCCAACGCGCTCAGGAAACGCACGCTGGTCCCGCTATTGCCGACGAAGATCGGCCCGTCCGGTGGGCGCAGCCGGCCCCGCCCGCCCTCGATTTCCAGCGTGGTTGCGTCCAGCTGGCGCACACCGATGCCGAGCCGCAAGAGGGCGTTCTGCATGTGCCGGGTGTCGTCGCTCTCCAGGACACCTGTCAGTCGCGTGGTGCCTTCCGCCAAAGCAGCCAGTAGGAGCGCGCGGTTGGTGATGCTCTTGGACCCGGGGATTGGCCAAATCCGTTCGACTGGCGCGGCAAGCTTGGGGATCAGCAGGGGACCCGGGGGAAACATTGGGTCCGATCTAGCACCAAATGACGCCCCTCGACACGACGTCGCTCCCGGAGGACGATGCTCGCGGGTACATGTCCACTTCAGACGACAAACTCCGAAGGCTGGAGTTATTGCTTCGGGTTGGGGTCGCGCTCTCTGCGGAGACCGACACGAACCGGCTGCTGGAGACGATCCTGCTCGAGGCCAAGGAGCTGACGCGGGCTGATGGCGGGACCATCTACATTCGTCAGGACGAGGAGAGCCTGCACTTCGCGATCATGCGGACCGACTCGCTGGGCATTGCGATCGGCGGCACGACCGGCCGTCCGACGACTCTGCCGCCGATCCCGCTGCGCGATCCCGAGAGCGGCGCACCGAACCACCGGCATATCGCCAGCTACGCGGCGCTCCGCAAGCAGTCGATCAACATCCCGAACGCCTACGACACGACGCGATTTGACTTCAGCGGCACGAAGGCGTTTGACGCTCGAAACGGCTACCGCTCGGTGTCGTTCCTCACTATCCCAATGCTGGACGCCGACAGTCGGGTCGTCGGGGTGCTGCAGCTCATCAACGCGCGGGACGCGCACACGAGCCAGGTGGTGCCGTTCGACGACCTAGATCAGCAGACGGTCGAGGTGCTGGCTTCGCAGGCCGGTGTTTCGCTGCAGAACAAGCTGCTCCGCGACGCTCAGCGCGATCTGCTGGAAAGCTTCATCAAGATGATCGCCTCGGCGATTGACGCCAAGAGTGACTATACGGGGGGCCACTGCGAGCGAGTTCCCGTGATCACGGAGATGCTGACGCGCGCGGCTTGTGCGGCTACCGAAGGGCCCTTCGCGAGCTTTAACCTCACCGAACAAGAGTGGTACGAGCTGCATATAGCGGCCTGGCTGCACGACTGCGGAAAGGTCGTCACTCCCATCCACGTGATGGACAAGTCCAAAAAGCTCGAGACGATCTTCGACCGCGTCGAAATTGTGCGAGCCCGCTTCGAGGTGCTGATCCGCGATGCGCGCCTAGCGGCGTTCGAACGCGAAAAGAGCGGTGCCGACGCGGCCTTGGTCGCGGGCGAGCTGGAGGCAGAAATCAAGAGCTTGCGCGAGGACTTCGCGTTCCTCGAGCGCACCAACGTAGGCGGCGAGTTTTTGCCCCGCGAAGGCCAAGAGCGGATCCGCAAGATCGCCGAACGTACCTGGGAGGTCGGAGGTGCGCGCGTGCCCGTCTTGAGCGCGGAGGAGGTGCAGAACCTGTCCATCTCACGCGGCACCTTGACCGAGCACGAGCGCCTCGTCATCAACGCGCACATGGTGCACACCGTGAATATCCTGGCGGCGCTGCCGTTTCCGCCCCACCTGCGCCGCGTGCCGGAATATGCGACGGGACACCATGAAAAGATGGACGGCACCGGCTACCCCCGCGGTGTGTTCGCCGGCGACATGTCCGTCCCGGCGCGCATCATGGCCGTCGCGGACGTCTACGAGGCGCTCACGGCGATGGATCGGCCCTACAAGCAGCCGAAGAAGTTGAGTGAAGTGATGTTCATCATGGGCAAGATGAAAGAGCAGCACCACCTTGACCCCGAGGTGTTCGATCTCTTCATCAGTTCGGGCATCTATCGCAAGTACGCCGAGCAACAACTGCCGCCGGAGTTGGTGGACGCCGTGGACGAGCAGAAACTGCTCGCCATCAAGCCGCCTCGCCTTGAGCTGCCACCGGAGCACGAGCGCAAGCTGCGCTTCAAGTCCGTGTTGCCGGAGTATCGGGAGTGGGAGCGGCGCTAGAGCCCCGGTCGAGCTGGCAAGAGCACCCATTCTGCTCCGCTAATGCGACCATTTAGCTGACTCGGACCGCTGTCGAACGCCAAGTCACCCTCGCCCTCGTCGAGGTGCCACAGGGCAATCGTGGAAACGTCGGACTGCAGCCTCCGCTCGGGCACAAAATCCTCAGCGTAACGATTGATGGAGGAGAGCCGGACTTCGGCGATGCAGCCAGCGACGGGGGCGTTTGCGCGC
>JANNWK010000327.1:0-5023 GCA_031408355.1 Myxococcales bacterium | reverse complement strand
CGACTCGAGCCACGGCAGGGTCAGCGTGACTCCGGCACCCACCAGCAAACCACGGCGAGACAGACCACGTCGAGACAGGGTCATGGGGCAGCCTCCTCCGTTGCGCCACGTCGAAAGCGAAACACATCGTTGACCACCAGTTGCTTGAGCAAGCGCCGCAAGTTCGGCGGCTCCTTTCGCCACCGCTCTACGAGCTGCTCAAGATAGGCCTGGCTGGGCCCTACCGTTCGTCCCAAGCCAAACTCGAAAGCCTTCTGCGCCACGCACGGCAGGAAGCGCTCGTCAGCGCCCAACGTTTGACTCAAGCCCACAAGACCATCGACGCTGCGACCGTCCGGCAACTGGCCTTGCGCATCGATCGGCAGACCGTTGTCATATTGCTCTCGATACTTGCCGAGCCCGTCGAAGTGCTCCAGCGATAGGCCGATGGGGTCAATCAGGTTGTGACACGGGGCGCAGGCCGGATCAGCGCGGTGGGCCTCGAGTCGAGCACGCACGGTGGTCGGCGTGTCGAATTCGGGCAGCGCGCCGACCTCGAGATTCGCCGGCAATTCCAGTTCGCTGCACAAAAAGGCGCCCAGAATCACGTTGCCCCTCTTGATCGGAGAGGTTTCATTCGCCCTCGACGTTGCGGTCAAGAACCCCGAAAGACCCAGCCACCCGGGCCGCCGTGCGTCGGCTCCTTCGAGCCGCTCGAAGCCTGACGCCGGCGGCGACGCAAAACCGTAATGCTGGCCGAGGCGCGCATCGTAAAAGTTCAGCTGGGCGCTCAGGAACTCCGAAAAGACCCGATCGCCGCGCAGGAACTCGTTGAAAAACAGCTCCATCTCGCGGCGCATCGAGCTTCCGAGTTGAGCGTCCCATTCGGGAAAAACGTCAGGATCGGCAGTGTGGCCCACGAGCGAATTGGAGTGCAACCACGGCCCCGCGAAGTGCTCGATCAAACTATCCGAGGCGCTGGAGTCCAGAGCGCGATCGACCTCCGCTTGCAGCACGGCAGGGTCGCTCAATTGATCCGCCCGGGCGAGCTCAAACAGCGTCGCGTCGGGCATGCTCGAGTACAAGAGGTAAGACAGGCGGCTCGCCAGCTCATAGCCGTTCAACGCTCGTGGCAGTGCGCTGGTTGGGTCGGCATCGAGTTCGAAGCGGTACAGGAATTGCGGGGACATGAGCATCACCCCCACCACGTGCTGAATCGCTCCCGCCGGATCTTCACCGAGCTCAATCGCGTTCTGATACTGCCCTGCCAGCAGCGTCACCTCCCCGGGCTCGAGCGGGCGCCGAAATGCACGCAGGCCGAAGCTCTCAATCAGGCCGCTCGCGCAGTTCTGGTCACATGCTGCAGGGTCAGTCAAACCCAGCGCTGCACGTCCCTCCGCCGTGCTCATCGCCTCAGCCGCTGCTGCCCGCGCCGCAGCAAAGTAATCCTCGAACTGCCGAGCGCTCACGGCGAGTGATTCGGCCAGGTTGTCGAAGGTATGTTTGGTCTGCTCGAGAACGAAACGCTGGCCCGGTCGCAGCGAAATCCCCAGCAGATCGCGGAGGGTGTTGTCATACTCGTAGTTGCTGAGCCGATGGATCGGCTTGGTTCCGACGTCGCTGTCGGCCGTCGGAGGCGTGGTCATCAGCGGCGGACCTGCTGGCTTGCCCAGCTCGGGCGAAGACGAGCCGCCGGCGGGGTTGCCGTCAGTCGAGCAACCAAGGCTTGCAAGCACCAGGTTGGCGCCGACGAAAGCGACCGCCGCCAAACGGTTTCGAGGACACGCCGGTCTGGGATTCACGTTCTTGGTCCTGAACACGTCCTGTAGCCGGAAGTGTCGCTTCGGACGGGTGACGCGAATAGAACGGATCGAGCGAGTTTTGTCATGGATCGCGCATGGGTGGGCGCCGAACCGCCTCAACCAGCCACACGGCGCCGCCAAGCGTGACGCGCCCTGCGTTGTGATGCGGCGCCAGTGCCGCCGCGAGTCGCGTTGCTGCTTCCGCGCGCTCCTCTGGGGTCGCGTCGGCGAGCGCGCGACCCGACGGGCCGAGCTGCATCGTGAAACTCACCGCCGCCTCGACACCGCCTTGACTGGCAAGGCAGGCGGGGAAATCGAAAGCATCGATCGTAACCTCCGCAAACCCTGCGCGCTCCAAGAGCCCACGCAGCCGGTCTCGGTCGGCGAAGGCAAAGGGGCCGGGCGCATGCGGCACGGGCGGCGGCTCTTCTGGAAGCAGATCCCGAATTGCAGCCATCGGCGTGGTCACCCATTGGTTCTCGGGCGCCGCGCGCCAACACACGAAGAGCAGCCGCCCGCCGGGGCGGAGATTGGCCGCGATATTGAGCAGCGCTGCATCGGGCGCGTCAAAGAACATCACGCCAAAGCGCGACACGGCCAGGTCGAACCGCGCCTCACCCGTCCAGGCAGCAGCATCCGCCTCAACCAGCGTCGCCTTGCCGTGCGTGCGCTCCGCCGCCACGGCCAGCATCGGCGCCGATACGTCCACGCCCGTAACGCTTGCCCCACCCGCCAGCCAGATGGCGCAGGTTTCCCCGGTACCGCAGCCGATATCGAGCACGCGCCGGCCCGCGACCGCGCCTGCCCTCGCCTTCAGCTCCGCGGTTACCGGCGCTAGCATTGCGTCCAAGCTGGCCTGCATCGCAGCCCATTTTTCGCCCGCGCGTCCGTTCCAGTAGTCGATTTGGGTTTCGTTGGCTCGGCTCATGTTCGCTCGCGGTCTGAGCCTAGCATTCCCAACCGATGCTCGGAATGCGGGACCACGCGCTGGTGCACTGGGGAAGTCTCACGGCATGATCATGAGCTCGCCCATCATGCCGAGCTCGGCGTGCTCGAGGATGTGGCAATGGAACATCCACATGCCGGGCGGAGCGTACTGAACCGCGAAGCGCACGCTGGATTTCTGCGGAATGTTGACGGTGTCCTTCCAGCCATCGAGCAGCGGCGGCTTTCCCGCCTCCGAGATCAGCTCGAAGAACATTCCGTGCAGGTGAAAAGGGTGATCCATCTCGGCTTCGTTCTGGATCTCCCAAATTTCTACGCTGCCCTGCTTCACGTGCACGGGCTTGTTGTCCGGCCATTGTTCACCGTTGATGGTGAACAGTACGGGGAGCCCGGGCGGCTCGAATTCCTCGAGCAGGAAAGGCCGAACGGGGGTGCTGTCGGTGACGGCTAACCGAGGCAGCTCGCGCCAGACCTCGGGCAGCGGCTCCGGAGTGCCGCTCGACGCACCGTAAACAACGTCGAGCAAGTCCTGCGGACCCGGATCCGGAATGTCGTGCCCTCGATCGTAGTGAACGGTCTGAAGGGTCGCTCGGCCTCCGCCATTGCCTTGGAAGGTGACGAGCACGTCGTAGCGTTCGCCCGGCGAGATGAGCAGCGTTTCGGTACTGTACGGCACTGGAAGTATGCCGCCATCGGACCCGATAACTAGCAGTTCAGCGCCGGGCACCTGTAGGTTGAAGTAGCGGCCGTTCGCAGCGTTCACGAACCGCCAGCGTTCACGCGAGCCAGCGGCTACTCGAAGCTCGACCGGAGCGCGCTGGCCATTGATGAGCAGGACGTTGCCCTGCCGGCCCAGCATGCGGTCGAGCTCGTCCGTGTCTTCGTTTAAGGTGCCGCTGGCGTTCAGCTTCACATCGTCCAGGACGAGGTAGCGCTCGGCCGCGACAGCCGGTAGCACTCCGCCCGTCACGACCATCGGGGCATACAGGCCACGCTCAATTTGTTCGTTCGCGCGAACGTGAGGATGATACCAAAACGAGCTTGGATCTCGCGCTGGGAACCGATACTCGTACTCCGCACCGGGTAGCACTGGAGTTTGGGTGGCTGGCGTGCCGTCAGCTTGGGGGGGAAGGCGTAGACCGTGCCAGTGGATGGTCGTTTCCTGAGGCAGCTCGTTACGAAAGTGGACAATGATCTCGTCGCCGACCTTTGCTTGCAGCATTGGCCCCGGCACCGTCCCCTTGGCGTCCGGCAGCGATCCATCGCGGTAGGCCCAGACCTCAGTAGTCTTGCCTTTCAGGTACTCGATGGTTGAAAGACCGGCAACCAGCTCCACCTCGACGACGTTGGGATCCGGGTTCACATCGGTCAGCAGCGCGATCTCGCGGAGCTGGGTGCCCGGGGTTTCGGGGGCGACCGGTTCTCCACCGCAGCCGGAGAGGATCGCGATCCAAACCGGGGCGAGCGAGCCGAAGCGCGGCGCGTTCATCAGTTGTTTTTCGCCCCTTGCAAGATCCAGTCGCGAATCTTCGCGACTTCGTCCGCGCCCAGCAACACTGGCTCGGGCAATATTTTCTTGTCGATCAACGGCATTCTGCGCACCGGGGCGGCCATGAGCGTGCAAGCGCCGCCCATCGTCGAATCTCCGGCGACCACTTGATAGAGCAGGCTCTGGTCCAGGTTGCCCGGGACGACGTACCTTGCGCGCTGCTCCCAGCTGGGCGCGTCGCAAAGCATGCTGTGAAGCTCCATCAGCCGCTGGTACAAATCGAGATCAGTGCAGCCAGTCGGTTGGCCCTGATTGGGGCCGCTGGTGAAGGTGGCGCCGACGGACTCGTCTACGGAAGAGAACCAGATGACTTTACATGGGCCGAATTGCGGCATGATGCGGCCTACGGCCTGATCGCGGCTGTGACAGCCGGTGGTCGTGCTGCCGCAGGTCTTGACCAGGCTCGGCTTGACGTCTGTCTTGAAAGAAACGTCGGGGGCGGGACCGCCCGTCCCGCCACTGCCGACGGTTCCGGTTCCACCGGCCCCGCTGACACTAGTCCCGTTGCCACTGACTCCGTTTCCACCGGTGCCGCTGCCATTGCCAGCCGAGCCGTTGATTCCGCCAGCGCCCGAGGCGCTGGTCTGTCCGCCGGCGCCGTTGGCGAGGTTGACGGTTGCCTCGTTCGTATAGGCCGAAAAGCTCGTCGGGTGTTTGGCTCGGACGCGGTACGTGTAAGCGGCTCCGAGGCTCACGTCGGAGTCGTGGTAAAGTGCAGCATTGAATGGAACGGTGCTGATGGTCTGGA
>JANNWK010000326.1:0-2736 GCA_031408355.1 Myxococcales bacterium | reverse complement strand
GGTCATGTTCTGGATTCCACCGAAGGCCGGCAAGCTCTTCACGTGTCGCATCGCCTACGGGCTCGAAACCGCCGAAGAAGCGCGGTCCAGCACCAAGGTTCCGAGCACCGGCACACCGGCGACGTCCGGCTGCGGCCCGGTCGCCTGGAACGAATTCAACGCCAATTGATGCCCAAAGTCGAACCGTCGTCCAACTGCACCAACACGCCGCGCTGCGTGTTCGGTCCAAGCGCCAGCTTCAATAGCTTTTCGTTGCCACCGTAGACGACGATCTTGAGCACGAAGTCGTTGCCTGATGCGATCCGCTGCTCGGTCTTGCCCCCCACGAGCCCCTGAAGCCCGTCGAGGGCCGCGGCGACACGCTGCTTAGCCACGCGACAACGCGGCGCGTAGGCGGTTTCCCAGCCGTCCGCTGCTCCCTTGACGGTAACGCCGTCATTCGGGCCCGAGATGTGGAACGAGGTCACGCGCGCGCGGCCCGCCATTGATAGCGCAACGACGCTGGGCGCGAGCACGCGCGGCGGCGCCTCGGGCTCACGCTCCTCGGCTTCGACAGGGCTCATCGCGCTCGGCGAAGCCGCCTTGCTGGCAGAGCTCGCGGCGGCGCGTACCTCGTCACGAGGCGAGGGCTTGCGGGAGCAAGCCAGCAACACGGCGGCGCTCAGACAAACGAAATGGGGTAGCGCGGAGCCCCTACCACTCAACGGTCGCACCGACGTTGAGAATGTTCACGACTTGCTTGGGCTGTACGACCGCAGCCGTGGCTCCCGCAGGCGCTCCTGGCGGAGGCGTGATGTAGCGCTTGTCGAAGCCGTAGTCGGCGCGAAAGTAGTCGATCCCGGCCACCACCTGTCCGAAGCGATAGTAACCTCCAGTGGAAATGCCCGTTTGTGAGCGCAAAAGCGGCGCCGCATCCAGAGTCACCATGGGCGGATCCGTCGCGACGCGATCGAACATGGTTTTGCCGTAGCCGACCGAAACCCAGCCGTCCGCGATGTGACCGACGGCATGGAGCAAGAAGGCCTTCGTGGGTCGAAACTCCGCCAGGTAGGCTTGCTTTGGGGCCAAGCCTACGAAAATCGGATTGAACGTGAAGACCAAGAAGCCGTCCATGCCCTTACCGCTGTGACCAGTGGCGCCCAGCTGGATCGGCCCGAGATCACCTTGCAAACCGCCACCAACGCCCAAGGCCGTCAGCGAGAATGTCTGTTTGGAAACGACCATGGTCGTCGGATCGGCGACTTTGCCGGTAGTGCCGACCTTCTGCCAAAGGCCGTTGACCCAAGCCTTGACGCCCCAGCCCTTTGTCCAGTGATAGTCAGCGGTCGCCTCGCCTTCGACCCGGGGCAGCCGCGTTTGTACGAAGCCTTTGGTGGGAATCGTGCGTGGATCGAAGATGCCGGCAGTGACTTGCACGACGTCGCCGAGCTTGGGAGTCGAGTAGCTGATCTGCGCCCGGTGATCAGGGTAAATCGTGCCGAAGCCCACGTGACCACAGGCGCCGCCGAAGATCTGGTCGTACGAGCAAGGGAAGCCGAGGCCGTAGGCGTGCCCCAGCTCGTAGTTCATGAACAGATTGCCGCGCCCGAACAAACCAAGGGCTCGACCAGCGCGCAGGCCGCCCCAGTTGCCGCTGAGGTCGAAGTAAGTGTCTCGCGGTTCCATCCAGGTGTGGTCGCCGACGGAGGAGGGATCGCGCGTCGTGATCTGGACGCCAATCTCCACGCGAGCCAAAACTTTGAGGTTCTTCGAGGCCTGCTTGCTCGCCATCAATCCGAAGTTGGACGGCACGTAGCCCGAACGGATGCGGGTGCGATCGAGGTTGTTGTCAGGCGTGGCTTGAGCCTCATCTGTAGATTCGTTGAAGCCGACCCAGTTCAGGCTCTCCAAGCCCGGAGCTCGGTTGTCGCCCCAGATGTGCGAGACGAAGGCGTTCACGCGGCCATCGGTGCTGACGGTCCAACCCGACTCGCCGCCGTCGAGGAGCTTCACCTCCGCGCGAGTGTTTGCGCTGTAGACCATCAACGCCGCGGCGAGCGCGACCGAAGCCGTTACGTTTCGAACCTGCTTGCTTGCCTTCATTGACACGTGCCTCGGAATCAGGGTTGGAGTCGGCGAACCGCCCAGAAAATACCGCCGAGCAGATGCGTTTTGACCTCGGCTTCCGAGTACGCGCCGCCGGTGTGTCCCAGCGCCGTGTAGAACGAGCGAATCCCCTCCCAATTGCGAATCCACGAAATGGGCTGACCGACGGTGGCGCCGGGGCTGGCCTCCGGTCCGTTAAAGCGAATCAAGATCTCGAGGCCCGGCAGCCCGCCGCTCACTCGACCCTTGGAGAACTTGTACCACTCGTCGTTGTGCGTCCACGGCGACTGGATCCCCTGCAGGGCGGGGTGATCCATGGCTGCAGTCTCGAGCGCCATCGTTCCTTGCGTCGGTCTTGGGCTGTGGCTCGAGTAGATCTCGCCGACCAGTTCCTCGTACCAAGGCCAATCGTGCTCGGTGTCGGCCGCCGCGTGCACGCCCACAAACGCCTTCTTTTCGTGCAAGAAGTCGATGAAGGCGATCTTCTCGTCGCTCGTGAAGATGTTGCCCGTGGGGTTCATGAAGAACACGATGTCGAAGGGCGCGAGCCCAGCCTTGGTAATGGCTACGTCATTCGAGAACACCGTTTGTTCGCCATCGCTTACGGAAATTTCAAAGTCGTTGGCGGCCGCCATCTCCCGCAACATGGCG
>JANNWK010000325.1:0-2754 GCA_031408355.1 Myxococcales bacterium | reverse complement strand
ATGAGCCGGAGCGTGCAAGTCGTCCCTGGGATAGGGGCCGCGACGGCTTCGTCTGCGGCGAAGGCGCCGGCACACTCATTTTTGAGACCCTCTCGCGTGCCAAGAAGCGCGGCGCGCGGATCCTAGCCGAGGTGTCTGGCTACGCCGCCACGAGCGACGCGTACCACATCACGAAGCCGGCCCCGGAGCACGCGCAGGCGGCGCGCGCCATGCAACTCGCGCTCAAGGACGCCAAGCTGAATCCAGAGCAGATTGACTATATCAACGCGCACGGTACGTCCACTCCGGTCGGTGACGCGGAAGAGGCCAAGGCCGTCGGCAGAGTATTTGGCAGTCATGCCCTCGACAAGAAGCTGTGGGTAAGCTCCACGAAGAGCATGATGGGCCACCTGCTCGGAGCGGCGGGCGCGGTTGAGGCCGCGGTCTGCATCAAGGCGATCGAGACTGGCGTGATTCCGCCCACCATCAACCTCGAAGACCCCGACACGGAGTGCGATCTAGATTTCGTGCCGAACAAGGCGCGCGAGCGCCGAATCAAGCGCGCAATGAGCAATTCGTTCGGCTTCGGCGGAACGAACGCGACCCTGATTTTCTCGGCTTTCGAAGGCTAGCTCGGAGCCCTTCGCGCGGTCCCCTCGATGCAGTGCCCCTACTGCCGTGAAATGGAGAGCCGGGTCGTGGACTCTCGCCTTGTCGCGGGTGGTACCGTGACCTGGCGGCGTCGCGAGTGCGACGGCTGCAAGCGGCGCTTCACGACCTACGAGCGCGTCGAGCAAACCCTGCCGACGGTCGTCAAGAAGGATGGCCAGCGCGAGGCCTTCGATCGCCAGAAGATCCTGCGCAGCCTGCGCATAGCCTGCAACAAGCGACCGGTGTCGGCCGATACCCTCGACGAGCACGCCGAGCAACTGGAGCGTGAGCTGGGCGAAAGCGGAGAGAAGGAGATCTCTTCCATGGTGATCGGCGAGCGGGTCATGGCTCGACTGAAGGAGCTGGACGAAGTGGCCTACGTCCGCTTCGCCAGTGTGTACCGGTCCTTCCGCGACATCGACGAGTTCATGAGCGAGATGGGCAAGTTAGTGCGCTCGCGAGGCGAGGCGCCATGACCAAGGATCTCGACCAGGAATTGATGCGACGCGCGCTCGCGCTGGGCGAGCGTGGCGACCCGTCCCCGAACCCCCATGTTGGCTCGCTGATAGCGGACGCCAAGGGGCAGATCATCGCCGAAGGGTTTCACGAAACCATGGGCCTTGATCACGCGGAAAGTGTGGCGCTCAAGCTCGCCGGCACCAAGGCCCGGGGCCAAGCCCTGTACGTGACACTGGAGCCCTGCAACCACCAAGGGCGCACCGGTCCCTGCGTGGACGCCATCTTGGCGGCCGGCATCCAGCGCGTGATTATCGGCTGCCGGGATCCGAACCCGCGCGTGCAGGGCGGAGGCGTGGAGCGCCTGCGTGAAGCCGGCGTGGAGGTCGTCGAGAACGTGATGCAGGCGGAGGCCGAGGCCCTGATCAAGGCTTGGTCAAAGTTCATCACCACGGGTCTCAGCTACCTCACGCTCAAGCTTGCCATCTCGCTCGACGGCCGCATCGCGACACGCACAGGCGCTTCCAAGTGGATCACGTGTCCCGAGTCGCGCTTGAGGGTGCAGGGGCTACGCGCCGCCCACGACGCCGTCATGGTTGGCGTGAACACCGTATTGGCCGACGATCCCAGGCTGACCGTCCGTGATATCCCGGGGCGGAGCCCAGTGCGCGTCATCGTGGACAGCAAACTGAAGATCCCGCTCACCGCGCAGGTGGTGCAGACAGCCGGCCAAACGCCGACCTGCGTGGTCACGACGAACGCGGCCCCCAAGGTAACCGAAGAGGCTCTGCTCGCGGCCGGAGTGCGGATCATCCGGGTTCCGACGACTGCGGAGGGCCGCTGTGACCCCACGGCGGTGCTACGAGAACTCGCTGCTCGCGAGGTCGTGAGCGTGATGTGCGAAGGCGGCTCGGAGTTTGGCGGCAGTCTGCTGGCGAGCCGCTTGCCGGACGAGCTGCACGTGTTCGTCGCGCCGGTGCTGCTGGGGCCCAGAGGCAGGGCCGCCGCCGTCGACTGGGCCGGTCCCGAGAATCCTTCGGATGCCCCGCGCATTGAGCCCCCACGCTGGGAGCTGTGCGGCGGCGACGCTTACGTCTGGGGGCCGCTCCGCTACCCGAAGAAGACGGGGCGAACGAGCCCCGGCTGAAAGCACGGCGCGGGCGGATTGCCGGTCTCTGGGCCGAGTGTTACGTTTGCTGAGTCATGGCCCTCCTAGAAATCCTCAAGTATCCCGACCCCCGACTGCGTGAGCTTGGGAAACCGGTGGCGTCGATTACGCCCGACGTTCAGAAACTCATCGATGACATGGCCGAGACCATGTACGACGCGCCGGGCTGCGGCCTCGCGGCGCCGCAGCTGGGTGTCGCACTGAGGATTTTCGTGATCGACACGGCGGGCGAGGACGAGCCGAGCGACCTGAAGGTATTCGTCAATCCCGAGTTGGTGGAGGTGGACGGCCTGCAAATCTGGGAGGAAGGGTGCCTCTCGTTCCCGGGCGCCACCGAAGAGATCAAACGCGCCGAGCGCGTCAAGGTGCGCGCGTTGGATCGCGAAGGCCGTGAATTTACACTCGAAGCTGAGGGACTGCTCGCCGTAGCCATCCAGCACGAGAACGACCACCTGAATGGCGTGCTCATGATCGACAAGCTCTCCGCGCTCAAGAAGCGC
>JANNWK010000324.1:0-2857 GCA_031408355.1 Myxococcales bacterium | reverse complement strand
GTCGCGTCCGTGGCTCTTTCGATCACGGTCGCGTTCGTCTCCTACCGACTGATTGAGGAACCACTGCTCCGAGTCAAGGATCGGTTGCTACCGAAGCCCCTTCGTTCAGGCGTCACGGCGGACGGTGCTGGGTAAGACGGTCGAGCGTGCCTGAGCGAGCCGTCGATACTCCCCCGCGATGGCCTCCCACACTGCCTCGCGACGAAACTCCGCCTCGACGCGCTGGCGCCCCGCCCGCCCGCGTTCGCGGCGAAGCTCCGGATTTCGTGCGTACTCCAAGATGGACCGCGTCAACGCCTCCGGGTCCTTGGCAGGCACGAGAGTGCCCGTAACACCGTGAAGCACGGCATCCACGGTACCTGTGGCCCGGGCCGCTATCACAGGAAGCCCTGCCGCCGCCGCCTCCAAGGGTGCGTTCGGAAACCCCTCGCGGTAGCTCGGGAAGGCGAATAGGTCCATGGCCGCATAGTAGCGAGCTGGCTCATCGACGAAGCCGGTCTGAATGATTCGGGGATCACTGGCGATGGCCCGCGCCACGGATATGGGCAGAGGGTCGGTCGCGTCGTCGTCGCCGACCAGCAAGAGGCGCAGCCCGGGCTCCTCAACCGCCGCGCCCTGGAACGCCTGAACCAGCTCGACCAATCCCTTGTCGCGCACAAAGCGACCCACGAAACCGACCACCACTGCGTCCTCCGGGATGCCGAGGCGCGACCTCTCGGAGCGCGCAAAGGCCTGTCGCTCGACGGTCGGGGAGAAGCGGTCCACGTCGACCCCGTTGGAGCTGCCTGACCCGGGGACCCAAGTTTTCTCAAGAGGTGCACAACCGAGAGCCGTGAAACGCGCCTGCAAGCTAGGGCTGTTGACGATGACTCGGTCCGCCAATCCTCCGGCTACGTGCTCGGTCGCGGCGAGCAGCAGCCGCTTGGCGCCGCGAGCCCCCTCGAACCGCAAGCCCCGCAGGAGGTAGACGACGACCGGCACTCGCGCCAAGCGCGCCGCCATCACTCCGAGCAGCCCCGCCTTGGGCGTACCCGCATTGACGATGGTGGGCTTCAGCCGACGCAGCTCGAAAGTGAGGCGAGCCAGCGCGACGGCGTCGGCCAGTGGCGAGAGTTCGCGAGTCATGGGCACGGACAGGGCGCTGACGCCTTCACGGGCGGCCGCTTTGTCGAGGAGGGGCCCAGCCGCGGTGATGACGGTGACGTCGAAACCGTGCCGCTGCATGTAACCCAGCTGACCCTCCATGAGGCGGTACGCGGTGAGCGGGTCGGTCGCGATATAGACGAGTTTCATGACCAACTCACCAGCGCGCAAGCTCGCGGCGCCGTGCTGTGCCTCCAGCCTGTAACAAGGTCGGCGCCCTCCGGCAACTCTCAACGACGCCCCGCTTTGACTTGCCCCCGGGATGCTGACCGGCAAAGGATCCGCTCGTCGTGTCTCCTCCCCACTCCCGACCCACCGTCGTTCGCCTGATCCCCGTCCTCGACTTCGGAGGCGTGGAGTCGATCTTTGTGCTGCAGTCCAAGCTGATCGACCCTGCAGTGTTCGATTTCCGCGTCTGCACATTCTGGAAGAAAGGCGCCGCGGCGCGGGAAGTGGAGGCCACCGGCGTTCAAGTCGATGACCTGGGTGTGGATCCGGCGATTCGGAACCCGCGGGCGACGCTGGCGTTGGCTCGCTATCTGAGGAGACTGCGACCGGACGTCGTTCACGCCAGCATTGGTGAAGCCAACTTTCACGCCGCGCTGGTGGGTAGGCTGGCCGGGGTGCCGGTGACGATTATTGAGGAGCAAGGCCTTCCAGCGCGCGGGCGGGCGGCACGCTGGGCTCATACCGCGCTCTATCGCAGAGTGGACGCGATAGTTGGGGTATCGGGCACCTCCTGCGCCTATTTGATCGACAAGGAGCACGCGCCACGCCAGCGCGTGCACCGGATCTACAACTGTGCCCGCTCAGAGTTTTTTGGAGCGAGGCCGCCGAAGGCCACGACGGGGCGCCCCTTCACGGCGCTCGTCGTAGGGCGGCTCGTGGAGGTGAAGAATCACGAGCGACTCCTGCGCGCGTTTGCGGAGGTGGTGAAAAGGCATCCCACAGCGCGGCTGCAGATAGCGGGCGACGGTCCGCTTCGTGAGCGTACGGAGCTACTCTTGAAGGAGCTAGCGCTGACCAACAACGTCGAGCTCTTGGGATTTCGCAGCGACGTGCTTACGCTTCTCCGTGCGGCGGACGTCTTCCTGCTGCCTTCACTCTCGGAAGGCTGTTCGCTAGCGCTCGCCGAAGCCATGGCCTCCGGCACGCCCGTCATCGGTTCAATGGCCGGCGGCATTCCTGAGGTGATGCAGGACGTAGGTCGCGAGTGGCTGGTAGCCCCAACCGACATTGGAGGCTGGGCCAGCGCGCTCACGCGGATGATCGAGCTATCAGACGAGCAGCGGGATGACCTCGGCGCACGCGCCGCCAAGGTGGCGCAGCGCTTCTCGCCGGAGGCGCACATCGCCGAAGTCCAAGGGCTCTATGGCAATCTCCTGCGCGACAAGACGCACGCGTAATTCGGCTAGCCCGCTCTCCCGGTGGCCGGCCGTTGAGGATCGAACTTGAACGCCCGCTCATAGGTTGCGACGCAGCGACTGAGTTCAAACCAGCGTAGTCCGAGTTCGCGTGCCTCCCTGCGGCGCTCTTCGCGTTCCGGCAACACGTCACCCACGAACCAGGTCGCGATCCGACGAGCGCTGTCGCTGGCCTCCTCGTTCACAAGCAACGCGGCCGAGCTCGATCCAAGCTGCTCCCGCAGATCACCCACGGGCGTCGCTACGACGGGCACACCTGAGAGCAAGTATTCCGCCACCTTGATCGGACA
>JANNWK010000323.1:0-6000 GCA_031408355.1 Myxococcales bacterium | reverse complement strand
CTGGGCGGGTGACTCTTCGCGCGAGGTCGACCTGCTCTGGGCGGCGCTTCGGCCCAACGCCGCACCTCCGGAACCTCGCTCGACAGGAACCGCAGAGTGGCGATCCCGCGCGCCGAATCTTCGACTAGCAGCGCGAGCATCGCCCGATGGCGCGCCAACTCAACCACCGCCGAGCTAACGCTGGCGGGGTCAATGGGCACGGCGCGCAGACGGGACTCGAGCCCGTGACAGTACCAAGCCGTCACGTCATCACCGACCGAAGCGGCCGTCCCCTTCATAGCATGCACGCTGCGTTTGGCAGCGGCGAGGCCGGCTACAGGGTCGCCGGAGGAGGCCAGCACCCCGTCAAGCTCGCCCAAGCGATCACGCATGGTGCCGTGGTATTCGAGGCGATACCGAGCATCGATACGCGCGGGCTCGAGCCCGGCAGGCGGTTCGGGAAACTGGCTCGCGATCGCCGACAAGCCGGCCTGAAGCCGCGCCAAGACCTGCTGCAGCAGGTCTTTCAGCTCGCTGAGCGCGCTGGCGTCACCTTCACGGATCCGCACGCTCTTCTGACCGATGACGAGCGCGAGATCTGGGTAACCCGCCATCGCGGCCGAACCCTTGAGCGAATGCAGGGCCGCCCGCACGTCCATGACGTCACGCGTGCCATCGAGCAGGGCCAACCGCTTGGCCACCTCGCCGGCCAAAAGACCATCGAGAGCAGGCCTTCCCGTCAAGGTTGTCCTGCGCGGCGCGGCTTGGAGAGCGCTATCAGCCGGGCCAGCAGCTGCTCTGTCTCTTCGGTCGCGCCCCGCTCCGTGAGCGCGGTTAGAGTCACTAGAAGCTCGTCGGCCTCGCGCGCGCCGCGCACGACCAAGCCGCCCAGCTCCGGGTCGATCCCAAGCAGCTGGCGCAAGTCGTGGCCCAGCTCGGCCAGTGCAGCTTGCTCGGCGCGCTGGTGGTCGAGGCCGCGCGTGATCTCCGCGTCGACCTCGCGAGCCGCATCGACCAGCGGCCCTAGCGAAAGGACCCACTTCTCGCGCTCGCGCTCGAGCTCCGTCACCCGCGACGCGTGCTCGTCGAGCACGTCGACGCTGCGGCCGAGCAGACCGCGCAGTTCGTCGGCCATGGTCACCAGCACCTTGCCCGCGGCCTCACTGAGACGCGTCGCCTCCAGCGCAGCGTTGAGCGTGGACAAGCGACAGCGCTCAATGGTGTCCCTCAGCTCCTGCACCCCCGCGCGCAGGTCCCGACCGCGTAGCGCCATACGCTGAGCTCCGTCGAGCAGCCCCTCGATCTCGCCGGCCTGGCTTGCGGCATGCGCTTGGGCCTGCGCCGCGGCTGACTCGGCCTCGGCGGCGCCACGCGTGGCCTCGTGAAGCGTGGCGCCAAGACGCTGCCTTTCTTGCTGGGTTAGACTCATGACTCGACCTCTTTCCGCTCGTCTTTGCCGAGCACCGCGGCACGCACCAACTCGCTCACGTCGAGCACCGGCACGGGTCTTCCCTGATAGAGCACGCACGAGCCGTCGGTCTCGAAGAACCCCGCGGTCTCAGGAATCATGCCCAGTAGCCCGACCAGCTCGCCCCCCAGCTCGCACACCGCCAGCGCAGCGCCGGGAGCTGCGATCGCAACCACCGCAAGCACCTGCCCGTCCACCAGGGCCATGGTCAGGCCACTGCCTGAAACCTCGGAGAGCGGCGGCGCTGGAACGAAGCCTCGTACGGCGGCGCTGGGCAAGAAGGCCAGCTCGCCAGCAATTCTCACGAGCGCGCCGGCCTGCCGCAACAGCAGCGCCGGGCGCTGAGGTTCGCGTGGCGGCTCGTCGGGCCCGTTGTTGGCAGACATGGCGCGCTTCGGCGCGCCCTAAGGGGCAGCCTTGCGGCGCACGAGCCGCGAATTCAGGAATTGATAGAGCACCTTGCACAGCTCGAAAGAGCTGATGTGCATGGTGTCCACGATCTCGCGAATCGTGCGCTCGCCGTCGATGGCCTCGAGCACGTTGCGTTCCTGGCGAGTCAGGTTGGCCTCTTCACCCAAGCGCTCGATCGCCACCGTGTCCTGGTACAGTACCTCGTCGAAATCGAAGCTGCCCTCGATCAGGCGCCACTCGTCAACGCGTCGGAAGCCCTCCATGACCAAGCCGGCTGTCTCCAGACCCAGCGCCGCCTTCGTGGCGGCCAGATTCTCCGCCGACACCGTGAAGGCGAAACGCCCCGCGTTCCAGCGCACCACCTCGTAGATAAGCTCGGACGTCTGGCGGCGCAGCGCGCGTTGCACTTGCTCCTCGGTCACCATGCTCAACTGGATCAGCAACTCGCCGAGCAGACGCTTGTTGCCGCCACGATGCTCAAGCACATGACTGAGTTCGTCGCGAGTGACCGCACCAATTTCGAGCAGGTAACGTCCAACCAGAAACTCCCCGCGCAGGCCGCGCGAGGATGCAAAGTCGACGCGTCCCTGGCGAATGTACAAGGTGACGTCGGTGTGCTTGGTAAACACACTGAGCGCGCCGGACTGTCGTTGCAAATCAAGGAGCTGCAGGACCTCGGCGATCGACACCACCGAGACGTCCCCTGCCAGGACCTCGCGCGTGTTCTCGCCGAAATTGAGCGTCCGGAGCAGCGTGGACAGGGCACCCATGCTCTCGGGGGTGATGGCGCGCTGCACCGCTAGCCCAGCGGCCTCGGCGCCCTGCTCAAACTCCGGTAGTTTCGCGAACTCGGGCGCTACCAGCCGAGCCAACGCTGAGCCAAACTCTTGCGCGGCTTGAACGCGCCGAAGCCCCGGATCTTCGCTGAAGCTGGCGCGGCTTGGCCTCAGGCTATCCAGAGCGGACTCGTCGTCATCCGGCATCGAGTGCGCGTCGGGCACCGGCCGCCCGCGCCCCTCACCATGCTTCTTGAGCGCGCCTTCGACGACGGCCACCAGAGCGCGCGCATCAAACGGCTTTGTAATGGCGTCGATGGCGCCCGTCTGCTGCACGAACTGGCCTCGGATCTTGTCGCCCTTCGCGCTCATCAGCACGACGGGCAGGTTCTTGAGCTCGTCGTTGGCGCGGAGCTCGCGACAGAACTGGTAACCGTTCATGCGCGGCATGACGAAATCGAGCAGCACCAGATCGACCTTCTCGCGAGCCAGCAGCTCCAGGGCCTCTTGGCCATCCTGGGCCGGCAACGGCGAAAAAGCGCTGGCCTCCAAGATGGAGCAGACGACCTTGCGGATCGTGGGACTGTCGTCAACGACCAGGATTCGTGCGCTCATCTCGAAGGGGCCTGGAATCGTGCCGGGAGGGCAGCCAAAAGGTCAAGCGGAGCGACGAATCCCAGCGCTAACGGCCCGGGCTACCACAGGCGGGCGCGCGGAAAGCGGGCTCCGACGGCCACGAAAGGGCGAGCTTCGGCGCCGAAGCCCGCCGCGGCAGGGCTCAAGCTTTCAGGTTTCGCCGACGCTACGAATGCGAAGCTCTGCCAGCTGGCTCGGGCCCACCGGCCCCGGCGCGTCGCTCATCAGGTCGGTTCCCTTCTGAGTCTTGGGAAACGCGATCACATCCCGAATGCTCTCAGTGGCGTTCAGCAACATGGCGATGCGATCCATTCCGAGCGCGATACCGCCGTGGGGAGGCGCGCCGAATTTGAGCGCACTCAGCAGAAAGCCGAACTTTTCCTGGGCTTCCTGCTCTCCAATGCCCAGAGCACCGAAGACCTTCTTCTGCACCTCGGGATCATGCAAGCGGATGGACCCGCCGGCGATCTCAAAGCCGTTCAGCACCAAGTCGTAGCGATAGCAGAGCACCTTGCCCGGATCCGTTTCGATGAGGGTCACGTCTTCGTCGTGCGGCCTGGTGAACGCGTGGTGCGCTGCAGCCCAGCTCTTCTTGTCCTCGTCGTACTCGAACAGCGGAGGATCCACGACCCAACTGAAGTTCCAGAGGTCCCCGTGCCCGACCTCGGGAATGAGCCCTAGCTTCTTGCCGAGGTGCACGCGCAGGTTGGCCAATACCGTGTGCACCAGCGACGTCTTGCCAAACTGGAACAGCAGCACGTCGCCCTCCTGGGCACCGGTTGCCGCGTTGATGGCCTGGCACATCGAAGGCGTCACCGTCTTGGCCAGCGGCGACTGCGTCCAGGCTCCGTCCGGCCCGACCTTCGCCCGCGCCAGGCCGCCCGCACCCATGCTCTTGGCGAGCTGCTCAAGCTTCTCCTGATCGGTCCGTGAAAGATTGGCGCTCGCCGGCACGACCAAGGCCTTGACGATCTCCGACGGCAAATCGCGCCGGTAAGCACCACTCTTGAACTTCTCGGCGATGGGGGTGAAGAACGGAATCCCTCCGCCGCCGTGCTCGATCACCACGTCGGTCAAGTCGGTGTGTTTGAGACCGAAGCGCAGATCCGGCTTGTCATTGCCGTAGTCGCGCATCGACTCCTCGAAGTTCAGGTGCGGAAAGTGCCCGCTCGGATAGATCGTGTGCAAATCGATACCGAGCGCTGCCTTCCAGATCGCAAAGATCAAGCCTTCCACCAGACTGAAGACATCGTCTTGGTTCACAAACGACAACTCGATGTCGATCTGAGTAAACTCCAGTTGGCGGTCGATGCGCAGATCCTCATCCCGAAAACAGCGAACGATCTGGAAATAGCGATCGTACCCGGCGACCATGAATAGCTGCTTGAAGAGCTGCGGGCTCTCCGCCAAGGCGTAGAACTTGCTCGGATGCAGGCGTGAGGGCACGAGGAAGTTCCGCGCCCCACCCGGCGTGTACTTCACCAGCACTGGCGTCTCAAGCTCAAGGCAGCCTTGCTCGGTGAGGTACTGACGGGTGGCGAAGTTGACGTCGTGGCGCATGCGCAGGGAGCGCTGAAGCGGCGGGCGCCGCAAGTCGAGGTAGCGGTACTCAAGCCGCACGTCCTCGCGCGTATCGGACTTGTCCTCGATCGCAAACGGCGGCGTTTCGGAGCGGTTAAACACCACGGCTTCAAGGACCGTGATCTCCACCTCGCCCGTGGGGATGCTCGGGTTCGCGGCGCTCACCAGCTTGTTCTCCTTCTTGGAGAACTGTTCGCCACGCGACACCACGGTGCCGCGGATACCGATCACCCACTCGCCACGGAGCGCGTCGGCGACCTTGTGTGCGTCGCCCGAGGCGTCCGGATCGAAGACCAACTGGGTCACGCCCTCGCGGTCCCTCAGGTCTACAAATACGATCGAGCCATGGTCGCGCCGATTGGCCACCCAGCCGAACAGCACGACCTCCTTGCCGATGTCGGAAGCGCGGACCGCGCCGCAGCTATGGGTTCTCTTGAGTTCGTCGATGAAGCGCGCCACTTGATTTTCCTTGGATTTGGAAGCTCGTGGCTTCCGAGCGGGCTGTTTTAGCACCCGCCGCCTCGTTTGGCGCGCCCCTGAAAACTGGGCCTTTTCGCGGGGCTCTGGCAGCCATGCCCGGTGAGCGTAGCGCCCGCACCGCCTGACACAGAGCTCGCACGGCCCGCCCGGGTGCTGGGCAATGTCTGCCGCAAGCTGGCCTTCGCGGTGCCGCTGGCCGTCACGATGCTGCGTACCTCGCCTACCGGCCAGTGGCGCGACGACTTGTCAGTGGTGCGCTCGTTGGGCCTCGTACCGAGCGGCACCGAGGGCTTCCTGTCGACGGCCCTCACCCAACTCTTGGCACTACTGCCCCTCGCCGGACGACTGCTGCGCACCGGCTGGGTGAGTGCGCTCGGACTCGCGTTGGCTTCGGCCATCGCATTTCGGTTGATCGAGAAGGCGCTGGCCGGCTCGATGCTCACGCCCCGGCTCTCGCCGCCGCTCGCGCTGGCGGCCACGCTCACGGCGGTGTTGGCGCCGAGCTGGCAAATGGAAGGCACGCTGGCGGGGGGCGTGACGCTGGGCGTCGCCTTGGCGCTCGCGGCGATCTGGGTCTCGGTGGGGGTGAGCAGGCGCTCGGTCCCACTGGTGCTGGGCGCCCTCGTCGCTGCCACGATCGCGGAATCACCGGCCGCGCGATCCGCCGCG
>JANNWK010000322.1:0-4912 GCA_031408355.1 Myxococcales bacterium | reverse complement strand
GAGGGCGGCTCGGGCGTCGTCGGTGGCGAAGGCGGCGCACCGCTGGTTCGTTGCCAGAGTGCGGCCGAGTGCAGCAACCAAGAGCCCAGCGATGGGGAGGAGGTTTGTGGGCTTGATGGGGAGTGTGGCCCGGGCAATCCGCCGCCCAGCGTGCTCTCGGTGACGCCAACCAATAAGTCGGCCAAGGCCGAACCCACAGGCACGGTCGTGCTCACCTTCAGCGAGCCGCTCGACCCCGCCACCGTGACGTCCGCGAGTGTTAAAGTGCTCGACGGCAGCGCGGTGGTCGCGGGCGTTGTCAGTTACGCCGATAGCAAGGTGACGTTCACGCCGGACAAGCCGTTCAGCCTGCTGGCGCCCTACAAGGTGTCGGTCACCACGGCTGTCACGGACGCGCAAGGCGCCGGCTTGCTGGAGGCGTACGGATCCAGCTTCACGGTGCGCGACGGCGAGTGGAGCACCGCTACCGCGGCTTTGGGGACCGTGACGGAGGTTTCGCCCGGTCTGCCGATGACCGACGTGGGCGAAGTGCTGGCGAGCTGGATCACCCAGAGCAGCGCTGCCAACTACTGCCCGACCACGGCGCGCCGCTACCTGCGCGGTCTCCCCGTCGCTGCTGCCAAGCTGCTCACGACGACGGTGGGGGACTGTGCCAACGTGCACGCTGCCGGCAACGCAGCGGGTGTGGCGGTGGTGGCGTGGTTGGAGGCGGACTCCGGCTATTGGGCCATGCAGTATCGCGGCGGCGCGTGGAGCGCGGCTAAGCTGAAGGTGTCTCCCGATACCTTCAGGGACCGCATGAACGTGGCGGTAGCGCCCGACGGAGTCGTGCACCTCGTTGAGCTGGGCAGCACGGGCGGTCGGGCCTGGCATACCAACGCGCAAGGCGTCTGGTCGGCGACCGCTGACACCCTGACGAGCGCGGCCGCGCTGAGCTCCGCGCAAATGGCCTTCGACGCTGACGGCAATGGTTTCGCGGTTTGGAGCGGCAAGGACTCCATCGCAGCGCAGAAGGAATACACGTCGCGCTATACGGCGAGCACCGGCAAGTGGGCCGCGGCAACCGTGTTGACGGGCAGTGACGCCCTCGAATCGACCGCCGGCTACGGGCGCGGGGCGCCGGCCGTCGCCGTGGACAGCGCAGGCGGCGCGGTCGCGGTCTGGGTCAAGCAGGCCGGGGCGACGATTGAGCTCATGGCCAATCGACGCACGAAGGCCGGTGCCTGGGTGGCTCCGGTCAGCATCGGCGGCAGCTCGGGTAACATTCCGCTCTTCGAGCCGCCCGCGCTGGTGTTCGACGGTACGACGTTCATCGCTGCCTATACGCAAGCCGCAGCCAAGCTCAACAACGCCTATACCGCTCGCTTCGATAGCGTGGGCCAAGCCTGGAAAGCTCCCGAGCTTCAGAGCGACGGCGTAGTTAGCGGAGCCGCGAGGATGCCGCAGCTTGGCGCAGACGCTCGGCGCAACCTGCTTTTGGTGTGGCCGCGGGTCAGCGCTGTCCAAGGCACGTTCGATCTCGTGTTTCGTCGCTTCGTCGGCGCGACGGCAAAGTGGTCGAACGAACAGCCCATTGCTGGCGCTCAGGTGGTGGATGACCGGTTCGCAGAGGCAGCCGGCACACCGTTCCCGCTTGGCGTGAGCGCCAATGGCGTGGGTGCCGTGATGTGGGGCAATCGCGGCGACGTCCACTTCGATTCGGTGCGCCTGGCCCACTTCCAATAGGCTTGCGTTTTCCTGCAGCCAGCGGCGCCCCTCGAGAGAGCGGCGCCGTTTGCTTTGCGTAGCCAGCTCCGCGGAGTGGCTACTGCGGGAACCGCCAGCGTTCCTGGGCGGCCCAGTCTGGCTCGGGCAGTGGGAAAACCGGGATGCCGAGCTGTTCGAGGTAATAGAGCGGGTACGCGCGGGAGAAGACGTGCACGGGCAGCAGCACGACGGTGCCGAGGTACGGCAGCGCGGCCACGCAGCAGGTGACGCAGACCAGCACGCCGGACACGATGCTGACGACGAACACCACGACGAGCCGCAGCAGGTAGAAGACCACGAGGCCGCCGGCGTTGTTGGCCAGCACCTCCATGCGGCACATCGACCAGGCGTCGCGAACCCTGAGGTTCCGCAGCACCATCAGCGGGACCACGAAGTCGTCCAGAATGGCGCTGATCAGGACCAGTGGTAGCCCAAGCAATAGCCAGACCGAGGCGAGGACAGCGTAGGCGACGAGCGCTCTCGCACTCAAGAAGTGGCCCGCCGCGAACTCCTGAAAGCCAACCCCAAGCCCGCTGCCGACAGCGACAAGCAGCACCGCTGTCCCGGAAATTCCCAAGATCAGCCGGAATTTGAGCAGACTTTGTCCCAGCTCGCTCGCTCGCGTCCACTGAGCGCCGACGTCCAGCCGATCCCAAATCACCGATTCGACGAACATCAGCTTCGCGCGGCTCGAGATCCACAGGTAGAGCACTCCCAGACCCAGCAGCAGAAGCAACGCGCTGGTGCTGAGAATGAGTGTCAGCGCCAGGTTGTCCGTGAGTGTCTTCAGGAGTGTCTGAAATTCAGCGGCGAAGTCCGAGCTGCCGCTGGTTGTGCCGCTGCCGCCGCTGCCGGTCGGAAAGCTGGGGATCTGGAGCGAGCTGCCGGACTCGCCGCACTGGGCCAAGAAGGCGGTGAAGCCAAGCGCGAACCACTTGTTGCCGTTGACAGGAAACAGCAGGCCCTTGCTGCGCTCGATGGCGTGGCTGATGGCGTCGGCCGGTGAGCCTCTCATCGGTTGACGCTCAGGCGAACTGCCTGGCCCGCTCGGCCAGGCCCTGAATGACCGAGTGCAGGCTGCGGAGCCGCACGAGTTTACTGACCCCGAACCGCTGCTGGATCCCGGCGGCAATCGCCGCGACCCGGGCGGTGCCGCCGGTGCAACACACCAGATCGATGCCGGCGATGCCGGTCTCGCTCGCGGCCAAAGTTTCGTCCAGACAGCCCAGAATGGCCTCGACCTGCGACCTCGAGTACGTCTGAAACTCGCTCAGGCTAAGCGGCTCGTGAAGCTCGATGCCGGGGTAGTCGAAGTGCAGCTGTGAAAGCTCGCTGTCGGAGAGGGCCCGCTTCACTTGCTCGATGGCCTCGAATACCTGGAAACCCAGCGAATCCTCCACCAGGCACAGCAGCTGGTCGATGTGCTGCTTGTCGTCCGGCCCGAGCGAACCGCTCCTCACGTCGCGCAGAAAGCTCATGATATCGCGCTGCGCCAGCAGGCACGTCTCGGCGGGCGAGCAGAGCTGCTCCATTAGCGGCCGCGGCATACTGAGCACGTTGGAGCCGAAAGGGACGCGGTACGTGACCTGCGAGCCGAAGTGGCGAGAAACCTTGTGGCGCATGATGGCGCCGTCGAAGGCGTCGCCTGCCACCGACACGCCGCCCATCGCCAGCACCTCCGCTTGTGTGTCACCGGGGGACAGCCGCGCCACCGTAAAATCCGAGGTGCCGCCACCGAAGTCCGCGACGAGCACCACTTTGGGCTCGGTGATGCGGCTACGGAAGTCGTAGGCTGCCGCCACCGGCTCGGGGCAAAACAGCACCTCGTCGAAGCCGGCGAAGCGCGCGGCCTCCTCCAGCCGCCGTTGCGCCAAATCATCGGCGGCCGGATCCGCCGAAAAGCGCGCCGGTCGACCCAAGAGCACCCGCCGTACGTCGCTGCCGTAGTGACGATTGGCCCGCAGTCGCATCTCGCGCAAGAAGACGCCGATCAGCTCTTCAAGCGTGATGAGCCGGCTGCCTACCCGCGTTTCCTCGAAGGTCTGCATGGGCAGAAAGCGCTTGAGCGATCGCAGAAATCGGCCGCGCATGCCGTCGCTCACGTATTGGCTCAGCGCTTGGGCGCCGAAGTGCCAGACCTTGTCCTCCGAGAAGCACAAAATACTCCGAAAGACGGTGGGATCCTCAGCCGTAGGATCAAGCGCCAGAGGCGCGTCCGAGCCCTCTTTCCCCACCGCACACAGCAGCGAGTTGCTCGTTCCAAAATCGATGGCGTACAGGGTGGGCTTCATTTTTTGCTCAAGCCGCGGCCTTCCGAGCCGTTCCGTACCACGACGACGAGCCCACGATGCGCCTGGTCAATGGATATTACTGCCGCAATTGCGCGGACGTGGAACTGGCCAAACGCGGCATGGATCCGGCTCGCCCGGATCGCGAGTACTCGGGTGGCGAGGTCTACATTCCGCCGCCCGAAAAGGAACTTGGGGTGAACCGCCCCGAAGCCAGCGGCGACGTGGGCACCCGGCTCAACCTCCACGCCTAAACCAGAATTCCTGGGCGCTGCGGAGTCAAAAGTGCCACCCCGCCAACGGGGGGGACCTACCGACGGGGGGGTGTCGGGGCGAGGTGGCGATAGGCAGCACAACCGATCCAGCGCCCGCGGTCAACCATCGGACGATTTGCTGCGTGAGCGCGCGGCGCGCAGTGACTTGAAACGGGTAGCCCCTTCCGGATTCGAACCGGAATGCCATCGCTGGCCGAAGATTTTAAGTCTCCTGCGTATGCCTGTTCCGCCAAGGGGCCCGAGTGTTTTGGGGGCAATCCGGGGGCAATCACCTCCAACTTTCGGAGTTCGGGGATAGCATCGTCCAGGGCTGCGAGGCCATCGAAACCTAGCTCGGCCGCCGTCCGGGCCTGCCGGCGGTAGCGGTTGATCATGACGCTGGATGTGTGGCCGGTTCTGTCTTGAACCCAGGTCTCGGTCTTGCCGTTGGCCAGGCTGAGGGTGACGAACGTCCCCCGCAGGTCGTGCACGCGGAGCCGGCCGCGGTTCACGCCAGCATTCAGCAGCTCGGGGCGGTCGATGCCGGCGGCTTCGAGGTGCGCGCGGAGCTTCCGGCTGAGCTTCTCACTGTCGCCGATGGCGCCGTCATTGTCCTCCACAAAC
>JANNWK010000321.1:0-4517 GCA_031408355.1 Myxococcales bacterium | reverse complement strand
TGTCCTTGGCGGTCTCCGACATGGTGCCGTCCGGGCCGGACGGGCAGATCTTGCTCGCCAACTCGCTGCGCCGAGCCGTCTCGGCTCAGTTCATTGCCAAGAAGCTCGGGCACCGCGAGGTGGACGAGTACTTTACGGTGGGTCTGTGTCTGGAGGTGGGCCTGCTCTCGCGAGCTCGTGAGGACTTGAAGGCGGCCGCGCAGGTGGCGCGCTTGCCGTCGATGGACCGGGTGGTCTTCGAGCGAGCCGCTGCAGGGACCGATCATGCGGCGCGAGGTGCCGAGCTGGCCCTGGCGTTCCAACTGCCGACCCCGCTGATCGAGGCCGTGGCGCAGCACCACGACGTCGAGATCCCGGCTGGCGATCTAGCCCGGGTCGGCTGGGTTGCCGAGCGCGTTGCTGCCGTATGGGAAGGTGGCGAGTTGGCCGTGCTGCAGGCCGAAGCGGCCCGAGCGCTGAAGCTGCTTGGCCTAGCCGACGGCGATATCGTCGAAGTCTTCGAGCAGGTTCCGGTGCTTGTCGCCGAAGGCGGGGTCGCTTTCGAGCGTGAAGTGGGGCCTCAGAAGGGTGTCGATCAGCTGCTGCTGGACGTGAGTCGCAGCCTCATCGAGATGAACCAGAACTACGAGAGCATGGTGCGGCAGCTCGAGTCTCTGGTCGCAGAGAAAGAAGCCTTGGCCCGGAAGCTTCAAGAAGCCAACGAGGAGCTCGGGCGGCTTGCCAGCACGGACGCGTTGACGGGTCTTCCGAACAAACGCTCGCTGGAGACTGCGATCGCTCGCGACCTGGCGCGCGCTGAGCGCGACAAAACCTGGCTTGGGCTCGTGGTCGTGGACGTTGACCACTTCAAGAAGTTCAACGACACCTACGGTCACGCTACAGGGGATATCGTGCTCCAGGCGGTCGGCAAGGCGCTCTCGCGCCACCTGCGGGCTGGTGACCTGGCCGGTCGCTACGGTGGCGAGGAGTTTCTGCTCGTCCTGCCGGGGAGCAATGTCATCGGCGCACGCATCGCGGCAGAACGCGTCAGGAAGGCGCTCGAGGCCACCGAGGTCGCCACCGAACACGGGCTGCTCAAGGTCACGGCCAGCTTCGGCGCCGCCGTCGTTTGCGGCCCCGGTTGCGGCAGCCGCGACGAGCTCTTCGCGCGCGCTGACGCTGCCCTTTACGAGGCCAAACGCGCGGGCAGAAACCGCGTGGTCGTTGCCGACGGGACGGCCGCGCCCGCGCCAGAAGCGGCCCCCTTGGAAGCCGCCAGAACCGGCTGAAGCCCTAGGCCATGAGCTCGGTCTTGGCTACGGGGTAGCCATCCGGACGTCGAACGGCGTAGGAGAGCGCCAGGATTTCCACGAGCACGGTGCGGTAGATGACGTGAACGTCGTCCACGTCGATGTCTTCGGCGTGGGCGTCCAGCGTTGCGTCGATGTGTTCGTGCACAAACGCGAGCACATGGGGTTGCTCCATCGCTATCACGTCGTCGCTATCCAACGACTCAGCCGGATCAGCGCGGCGTAGCTCTTCGTCGAGCGTTAGCAGCTCGTCGGTCGCGGCAAGCTGCTCTTCCGTGACCTCCTCCAAGTAGACGCCGTGGGCCTTCTCGAAGGCGAGCCACAGTGTGAGCGCCAGGAAGTAGCCCAGGGCCAGGGCCGTTTCGTCGAGCGGCCGGCCCAGGGCCTCCGCCACGTGGCTGGCTAGCGCCGGCTGGGCACGTTCGAAGCGTTCAAAGGCGTCATCCAGCTGCGTGCGCGCGTCGTCGTCGTCGTCGGCCAGGCTCTCGCGTACGGTGTCGAGCGCGTGCTGCGGCACCCCAGCATAGGCGGGTACCGGACGGATGGCGGAGCGACGGACCCACACGATGCTGTTCTGGATGTAGCATGCATAATCCGTCGTGGAAACTCGCTCAGCTGCGAGTCCGCGCCGCTCGAGACGCTTAGTTTGCCATGACCGGTTCTGAGATCCCTAGCCAAGACAGGCGCGCGCTCAAGTCAGTGATTTCGCTTGGGCGATTCGTCATCGCTGGGCTAGCCTGTTTGGCCCTGCTGATCGGCGGCGTCGGCTGGGCGCGGTTTGAGCGGAGCGGACTTGTGCTGTCCGGGGTAACGGCTCTGGGTGTGCCGCTTGGCGGCTCGTCGCTCGAAATGGCTGAGCGAAAGATCAGCGAGCGGGCGCAGTCACTTGCGCGCGAGAAACTACGCGTGGTCCTGGCCGGTCGAGAGAGCTCGGTCGCCATCGCAGCCCTGGGCGTGGTCGTCGATGCGCGGGCCACTGCGGCGCGCGCGATGGACGTAGCTCGTGCGAGCGGTCGCTGGCGAAACGGCTGGCGCTTTCTGCGGTCCTACGCCAGCACCGAGGAACTGGAAGCCGTCACAACGTTCGATCAGCTGAAACTGGCGGCCGTCCTGGAGCAGCTGGAAAGCGCTCTGATCGAGGACCGACCTTACTCTGGAGGGATCGCCTTCGAAGGCTCGAGGCCTCGCGCCGTTCCGGCGCGCAAGGGACGTCGGCTCATGCCCGAGGCCACGCGAACACTGCTCGCTCGCGCCGTTCGCAGGGGAAGTTCCACCGAGCCGCTGCTGCTCTCCGCCGAGACCGTCGCGCCCAGGCTGGCGGAGGGCACGTTGGCTCGCTCCTTGGCGATTGCGGAGCGGATCTGCGCCGGGCCCGTTGTGTTGAACGCCGGCGCACGCCAGCTGGTAGCCGAGCCTCTGGAGTTGGCCGGGCTGGTGAGCACTGCGGTGCGAGACGGTGAGCTTTCGGTTGAGCTTTCGCCGGCCCGGCTTGAGGCGTGGCTTGCGGGCAAGCGCGCTGCTCTCGAGGCGCCCCCCAAGGACGCGACGTTCGCGGTTTCTGCCAAGGATGAGTTGAGCATCGTGCCCAGCGAACCGGGCGTACGCCTCCACGCTGAGGACGTAGGTCAGGCGCTCCTGCTGGCGGCCGCGCGCATAGAACGAACCCATGAGCTACCGCTGCGGAGGGAGCCCGAGCCTCTGCGCACGACCTCTCTTGCCGAGCGCCTTGGTCTGCGGCGCCTGGTGGGGTCGTTCACGACGCGGCATCCCTGCTGTCAAGGTCGCGTCGAGAACATTCACAGGATCGCGGCCTTGATGGATGGCCTGCTGGTGGAGCCAGGACAGACGGTCTCGGTGAACGCTGTCGTTGGCCCCCGCACTCGGAAAAATGGCTTCGTTGCTGCGCCGAGCATTGAGGACGGCGAAATGGTGGACACGGTGGGCGGCGGAGTCAGTCAGTTCGCCACCACCTTCTTCAATGCGATTTTTCATGCTGGCTACGACATCATTGAACGTCAGCCGCATTCCTATTGGTTTCCTCGCTACCCGATGGGCCACGAAGCGACGCTTTCCTGGCCCAAGCCGGACATAGTGTTCAAGAACGACAGCGACGCCGGTCTGTTGATCAAGACGAGCGTCAGCAAGACCAGCGTCACCGTGAAGCTCTACGGCGACACCGGGGCTCGCAAGGTTCACTCGGAGGTTTCCTCGCGGCGGGACATCGTCAAGCCATCCGTCGAGTGGCTGCCAAACCGCGAGCTTGAACCCGATGAGGAGAAGGTCGTGGACGGTGGCATGATCGGCTGGAGCGTGGTGGCTTCGCGACGCGTGAGCTTCGCGGACGGCACGAAGAAGGAGGAGCGGCGCAAGGTGACCTACAAACCGAAGCCTCGCCGCGTCGAGCTGCACCCTTGTCGGATCCCCGAGGGTGAGCCGGGCGCGACGGGCGAGGCCTGTCCCGAGCCCGAACAGCCCGAGGCGCCGGGCGAGGAGCCTGAACGCGACGTCGAAACCGAGCGCCCAGCTCAGGCGCACTAAGCCGCGCGCGCTCAAAAAACTTGTCGTGGCCTCGCCCATCAATAGCCCGCGCATGCTAGCCTCGGCTACCCATGAATGACCGTGAAACCGCGCGATTTTCCCTGCTTGGCCTGGCGCGACCGCTCATCTTGGGAGCGGCGGGGATCTTGGCGATGACGGTTCTGGCTCGCGCCCTGGTGCGTGCCTTCGAGATCAAGCATCAGGAGCAGCGCATCACGGTGACGGGCTCGGCCACGCAGCGCATTCGCTCGGACTTGATCGTCTGGCGCGCGCACCTTCGCTCGCAGAATCCCGATCTGACCACCGCGTACAAGAAGCTAGCGGCCGACGTGCCCGTGGTGCTGGCCTTCATCAAAGAGCGGGGCATGGCAGACCAACAAGTGACGGTTTCGGCGGCCACCATCGCTGAAGTACACCCGCGCTCCAACGAAGGTGCGCTCCAAGAAGAGGTCATTGCCGCGTATCGCGCTGAGCAGGAAATTTCGGTCGAATCCAGCGACATCGCGAAGGTTGAGCTCATCTCGCGCGAGGCGACCCAGCTCTTGGATCGCGGCGTTTACATTCAGTCCGACGCTCCGCTCTACGTCTACACGAAGCTTGCGCCGCTCAAGATCCAGATGCTCGCCGAAGCCTCCAAGGACGCGCGTCTGAGGGCTGAGCAGATTGCCACCCAAACCGGCTCCAGCCTGG
>JANNWK010000320.1:0-6394 GCA_031408355.1 Myxococcales bacterium | reverse complement strand
CGGCCTTTCACGCTCGTGGCTTGGATGATGTTCACCGGTCAACGCCACATGGTGGCGGGTATCTGGGATGAGGGCGGCTGGGATCCCTACGGCGGACAGCGACAGTTCGCGCTCTTCGGCGGGCTCTTTGGCTCGCAGGGGATCACGGCTCACATTTCGGCTACCGGCGCGGCCAGCTACCCGCAATCGAACGCGCCAGGCGCGCAGTACGCGCGGCTCAAGGCCATTGACGGACAGGACTTCGAGAATGACCAGTGGGTGAGCATGGCCATGGTCTACGATCCGATTCGGCGAGAAGTATCGGCCTATCTCGACGGCAAGTTGACGCCGCGGACCTACACCGACCCCGTGATCAAGGACGTCTTCGAACTCACCGGCCCCGAGCCGGTCAACCCCGCCGCCTTCGAATGGCCGATCTTTTCGCCGCGTGCCTTCATCCTAAAGTTCAACGGTTATAGTCTCGCGACCACGGGCGTCGCCGAACATTGGCTGCACATCGAGTCCGAGCAGCACCGCGCCACCTATGGTCGCAACGCTCCAGGCCCCAACGCCGTAACCCAAACTTTTCGAGCGCGGCTCGACCTCGTACGAGCGAAGAAAAGCCTGCTTGCGGAGCCGCTAGAATGGAACGCCACGATGGGTCAAGGCGCGTCCTGGCCCGAAAATGTCGAGCTACAGGAGGGCGATGAAGTGGTGGCAACCTTGCTCGCTTCGAGTGGTGGTCCGTTTGCGCCCATCGGTGCCGAAGTGCGTCACGTCGTTCATGCAGGCGCGCCGCTGACCTTCGGGCGCGCCATGGGCCTCGGCTCCGAAGAACTGTCACACGGCTCCGAGCTGCGACTGGGCGGCGTGGCGGTGTTCAACCGCACGCTGACCGCTGCGGAGCTGACGACGATCAGCTTCTAGCGAGCCCCAGCTTCGCTCAGGCGACGAGGCCTGCGAGCGGGCCGTCGCAGTAGGCTGGGTTGCCGAAGGTCTGGTCCGGGATGCCGAAGGCGTTCCCGAGCGTGGCGTGCAGATCGCCCACCGAGCGACCGCTGGCTCCTAGCACCTGGCCCTGCTTCAAGTAGCCGCCTGCGTTGCCCATCACGAGCCAAAGCAGATCGTCGGCGCGGTGGCCGTTGGAGTCGCTGAACTCCGAGGCCCAGAGGACGACGGTGTTGTCGAGCATGGTCCCGGCGCCCTCTTGGATGGCGTCGAGCTGGCCGAGCAGGTACGCGAATTGCTCGGCGTACCATTGGTAGACCGTCTGCTTCTTGGCGCCGAGCTCGCTGTTGTGAGCGAGATCGTGACCTAGCGTGTTCACCCCGAGCCATGGGTAGCTGCACTGGTCGTTCGAATTGCCCCATTGCAGACTAGCGACCCGCGTCACGTCGCAGCGCAGGGCCGCGACCATCAGGTCCATCTGTAGCTTGCCCATCTCCGGGTAGAGGTTCTCGGCCCTAGGGTCTGCTGCCTCGGCACCGAGCGTGGGTTTGATGCACACGCCGGGCGCGGGGATGCTGTCCAAGCGACGCTCCAGATCGCGCAGCGACTCGTGGTAGGAGTCGAGGCGCAGCCGATCCGTGCTGGGGAGCTTGGGGCTCAGCGCCGCCAGCTCTGTCATGGCGTGATCGAGTGCGCTGCGGCGCAGGTCGACGCGGGGCACGGCCGGATCGATGACGAGCCCGCCGAAGATGCGGTCATACGCTTCCCACGGGTTTTGCATGGCCGGGAGGCGTTCGCGAGCCTTGGACCAGATGAGCGCTGCGTTGGTGTCGCCGTAGACGATGCGGACGGCGAACTGTAGCGAGCGAAACTGGGTATCTGCACCCACCGCGGCGGCGATCTTCTGGTCGATCGAGGGTCCGCCTGCGTTCGACTCGTCCGCCATTTCGGTGCAAGTGAGCATGTGGGGGACACCGCGGTGGTGGCCATCGCCGCCCGGGCCTTGATCTCTGGAACTCAGCTCCAGCCCGTCCACGACGGTCAGCTTCGAGCGAAACGGATCGAGTGGCGAGAAGATGGGACCCAGACTGGCGGCGCCTGAAACCGGGCGCGCCGCGTCGGCCCACATCCCCTCCGGGACGTGCACGACGATGAAGCGCTTGGGGGATCCGGTCTGCGCGGCGGCGTGGCGCTGCGGCAGGAGCCCGCCCAAGCCTAGCGCGCCAACCCCGCCCAGCAGCGCTCGGCGTGTGCTTAGCCACCGCTTGTTCATCGAAGTTCCTTTGGCATGGCGACGCTTGTCATGGGGGGTGGCCTACGGCGCCTCGACGGGAGCCCGGTAGGCCCAGAAAGCGTCGGTTTGGGTGAGCTGCACCATGAGCTCCTTGAGGTCCCCGCCGGAGGTTGCGAAGCCCTGCTGAAGCATCTGCAGCGAGCACGCATCGTCGTCGGTCTCGCGCCGCGCGAGTGAGTAGCGCAGCCACTGCGTCGCAACGCAGCGCTCCACCTGCGGGCTCTGAGCCAAGCGGGCCGCGAGTTCGGCGCCGCCGTTGAAGGGTCCGTCGCTGTCTTCGGTGCTGGTCACGTTGCCGCTGGAGTCGACAGCAACGCCTTGATCCATCGAGCGAAAGCGGCCGAGCGCGTCGTACTGCTCCAGGCCAAAGCCAAGGCCATCGATCAAGCTGTGACAGCCGATACAAGCGGGGCTGCTGGAGTGAAGCGCGGCGCGTTGGCGGCCAGAAGTGCCGGGCTCCGGCTCGGGCAGCTCGGGGACGTCGTTCGGCGGGTCCGGCAATTCCTGACACAGGAGGCGCCGACGGATCCACGCGCCGCGCTTGAACGGCGAGCTTGCGGTAGGTGAGGCGAGCATCGTCAGCAGGCCAGCCTGGGTGAGAACGCCGGCGCGCTGGGCCGGGTTAAGCTCGACGCGCGCGAAGGTCGTGTCGTTGGCTGGACCCGTGACGCCGTAAAAGCTTGCGAGGCGCGCGTTCAAAAAGGAGTACGGCGCCGATAGCAGTGTGGAGGCGCGCGCGTCGCTCTCCCAGAGAACGTACTGAATGAAGCGCTTCGTCTCTTCTCCCATGGCCGCGCGTAGCGGGTCCTGGAACTCGGGAAAAAGCTCGGCGCTCTTGGTGGCGGTGGTCAAGAGTTCAAGCCCGAGCCACTGCTCGTAGAAGCGGCCGATGGCAGCCTGGGCCCGGGGGGCCGCCAGCATGCGCTTCGCTTGAATAGCGGCTTCCTGGCGCGTGCCCAACTGGCCTTCCGCGGCGGCGTCGAGCAACGTGTCGTCCGGCAGCGAGGCCCAGAGCAACGAGGCCATGCGCGAGGCCACTTCAAACTGCGACACCTGCCTGGCGTCGGGCACGTTCGAAGGCCCGGCGCCGAACTCGGGGCGGAACAAGAAGTGCGGCGAGATCAGGAAAGCGGTGAGCACCCCACGCACGCCCGTGACCGCGTCCGATTGCGCCGTGGTGCTGCTCCAGATCTGCAACAGGCCGGCTACCTCTTCTGGCGCGAGCGGGCGGCGATAGGCGCGCCGCCCAAAGCGCTCGATGAATCCGCTCACGCAGGCCGCGCCGTTGGCGGCGCTCGCATCGCAGCCGACCAGTGCGGTCACATCCTTGACGCCCTCGGCCAGGAGCGCTGCACTCTCGACGTATTTTTCCGCGAGTAGCACCGGTACCGTCTGGGTTGCCGCGGTGTTGTCGAAAGGGCCCACGCGGTTGTCGGTGGGGAAGGTTTTCGCGGGCCCGCTCGCGTCGCCGAGCAGATCCGCCACGGCGTTGTTGTATTCGGCAGCGGTGAGTCTGCGGAGTGGCGAAGGCCCGACCGCGGGCGTCGTGCAAACGGGCGCGGCGCCGCTCGGGACGGCGTCGGGGAGCCCCGAGGTCGGGGGCCCGGGCGTCACTTGCGCGGGTTCGCCAGAGTCACTTCCCAGCAGATCCCCCGTGCAAGCGAGCTGCAGCAGGCCCAAGGCCCCAGCAAGCGGGAATAGCAGCGAGCGGGCTGTAGCTTTCACTCGCATAGATAGGTCCCGAGCCTACCTCAAACGGTTCAGGATCCTGATGCGTCGCAGCTATTAGCTGTCACGTGACAGGGAGTCGCAAGTCTGGAGACGCTGTGTGCGCATGTGCGCGATGTGCGTGCGGCCGTCGTTGCAGCCAGTTCGCCAGGTCGCGCGTACACTCAGTCGCTATTCACAACAGCGGACGTCGTTTGCGGACATGAAGGCGATCATGGTGACTTCCAAACGCGGGAACCAGCAACGTGGCTTCACCGGATCCGTGCTGGCGGTGCTCGTCGCGGCGGGCGGACTAGGCCTGGGTTGCAGCAGTGCCGACGGGCCTTCCGCCCAACCTCGTGGGGTGAGTGGCAGCGGCGCTGCTGCGAGCGCCGGCGCAGGGGTGAGCGGCGGAGGCAGCGGCACGAGCGGCTCCGAGGGCGGCATGGCAGCCACAGCGGGATCTTCCGGCTTCGGCGGATCAGCCGGCAGCCCAGGCAAGCCGGGCATCGGGCTCGACGGCATCGTGCCGCTCTTCGACGACACGACCAAGCTCGAGCCTGTGGTCGTGGAAGACACGCCCACAGCCCTGATCACACGCTTGGCTGACCGCGCGCGAGATCGCCACGCGCGCGAAAGTGAGTTCCAGGCCTACGAGCACTATCTACACATCTACTGGGAGCACCGCACCGCCGAGATCGAGATCGTCGACACGGTGGGCAAGGGTGGCGACAGCATCCAGTTCAATGTCACGACGCAGTGGAAGCTCGACGACAAGCAAGCCGAGCTGCGCTTCTTTTTTCGCGGCATCGGCACCGTCGCCGAGTACCACGACAACGGGTCGATGGATCCGGTCGGCGACGAGCTGCACTACACGCGCTCGGTCTCGCGCAATGCCGCGGAGAATCGTCCGCTGCAGGTGGGCGACAAGCTGGAGTTCGAATGCAGCCAGTTCCTGGACGCGCCGCCGCGTGGGCGCGACAACTACTACGGAACGACGTTCCTCTACATCGTCGGCAAGGGCATCGTTCCCTGGGCAGGCACGGGTGAGCTGCGCGACTCCGAGCCGATTCCGGAGAGCGCTTGGCTTGGCGGGCACACCACCGTGCATCGCAACGAGTCCGATGAGCCCGACAATCACTTCATGCAGATGGCGGCCAACCTGGCGCCCCAAAACGGTCAGCGCTTCGTGCTAGGCAGGCGCGCCGCGCACACGCACTTTGGCAACGGTAGCCACGACGAGTCGGCGGAAAATCCAGTTTGGCAGGAGCAGGTCGGTAAGCAAGGCCCATTCTCCATCAACCACTCCTGCAACTCCTGCCACTTTCAGAACGGCCGCGCCGTGCCGCCCGCGACGGGCGAGCCCCTCGACAAATTCGTGTTCAAGGTTGGTGATGCTGAGGGCAAGCCCGATCCGCTGCTCGGCGGCGTGCTGCAGCCGACGGGCGGCGAGGGCAACGTCAGTATCGCCAGCTGGGTCGAGGAGGCTGGCCTGCAGAAGCCCGTGTTCGCCTTCGCGGGCGCCACGCCAACGAACTTCTCGCCGCGCGTTGCCCCACAGCTCGTCGGTATGGGTCTGCTCGAGGCCATCACCGAGCAGGACATCCTGGCGCTGGCAGATCCGGACGACGCAGATAGTGACGGCATCTCAGGCCGCCCGCGCGTGCTCATTGATCCCGTCACAGGCGACAAGCGGCTCGGTCGTTTCGGCTGGCGGGCAGGCCAGGCCATGGTGAAATACCAGGTCGCCGGCGCCTTGCGGACGGACATGGGCGTCACGACCTCCGTATTCCCGACCCCCGACTGCGGAGCCTCTCAACAGGGTTGTGGCGACGACGGCCCTGAGCTTGAAGACACCGATCTCGACAATCTCAGTCTGTACATTTCTCTGTTGGGCATTCGCCCGCAGCGCGCCTGGGACAACGCGGAAGTGCTGAAGGGCCAGCAGCTGTTCACCAGCGTCGGCTGCGCCAACTGCCACACGGAGACTTTTGAGACCTCGGCATTCCACCCCTTCGCCGAGCTGCGCAGTCAGACGATTCACCCCTATACGGATCTGTTGCTGCACGACATGGGGCCGGGCCTCGCCGACACGCTGCCCGAGGGGGACGCCTCCTACCTCGAGTGGCGCACCCCGCCGCTCTGGGGCGTTGGCCTGAGCGCCGGCCTCCCGCAAGGCGAAGGCTACCTGCACGACGGGCGAGCTCGCACCCTCAGCGAAGCCGTTCTGTGGCACGGCGGTGAAGCGGCAGCGTCACAGCAGGCCTTCAGCTCGCTTTCGGCGCCCGACAAGCAAGCGCTACTCGCGTTCTTGGGCTCGCTCTAGCAGGCGCGCGAGCGCCAACTGAGCTTCCTCGCGGACCTCAGCGGAGCTGTCCTGAGCCGCCGCGTAGCGAAGCGCGTCCTGACCGCTGCTGAGCGCCACTCCGAGCTCGCCCAGGGCCCAGGCGGCATGGCTGCGCACCA
>JANNWK010000319.1:0-4381 GCA_031408355.1 Myxococcales bacterium | reverse complement strand
GCAATACCGATCTGCTCCTCGGCATCCTTCACGCCTACGGGATCATGGACCCGAGCTTCGGCGATGTCCGAGGTGAAGCCCTCGGCTGGCTACAAGGTCCGCTCGACCTGGGCTGATCATGGCCGTTCCGGCCCCCGTGCGGTTCCGGTCCCCCCGCGGTCCGGCGCGGCCCTGACCCTTCATGCTACGCTGCCTTCAATGTCACGCGTCGCTGCTCGATCCGAGCTCACGCCGGCCGAATACTTGGCCTGGGAACGTGAGCAAGCGGACCGGCACGAGTACCACGTGGGCGACGTCTTCTCGATGGCAGGTGGGAGTCCGAGACACAACTGGCTCGCCGGCAACGTCCAGAGCGCCCTGAAGCGCGGGCTCGACGATCGGTGCTTCACGTTCACGTCGGACCAGCGCATCGTCTTCGATGATGGCAAGCGTTACGTCTACCCTGATGTCAGCGTCGTCTGCGGCCCCGTGATCTTGCAGGACGGAACCAGCGACGTCGTGGCAAACCCGTCCGTTCTGGTGGAGATCCTCTCGAGTACGACAGAACCGTACGACCGCGGCCTCAAGTGGGAGGGCTATCAGCGGATCGCGTCGCTCACCAGCTACGTCCTCGTGGCTCAGCACGAGGTCCGCCTCGAGCACTATCTGCGAGTCCCGGATCGCGGCTGGTATTACCAGGCCTACGGCGTCGGCGAACGGATCGCGCTCGCGAACGGAGGCGAGCTCGACATCGACGCGATCTACGCCCGTGCGTTCGAGCTCCCCGGTGACTGACTGAGGGGCGGCGCGCCTCGTGTATCTCCGCTCACGGCCTGACGACGCGAAGCCCGCTGAACTACGCCCGGAGCGGGTGGCGGCAGCGTAGGCCGCGAAAGCGGCCGAAATCGGCGTCAGCAGTGACGAACTCGCAACCGTGCTCGATGGCTAGCGCCGCGTGATAGGCGTCTGCGACGAGCTTGCCTCGCGCCTTGGACTGCACGCAGAGGCGTGAGAATATTTCCCAGCTCTCGGGTCCGTGACACAGGGTTCGAGCGTTCGCGCGGCCACGCAGTTGCATGACGAAGCGCAATGCTTGGTCGGTGGTCGTAGCGGTTTTCCAGATTTTCGTGTTCGTGGCGATGCGGACGAAGGCGCTGCAAACGAGCTCAGACAGCGCGAACGGTTCGTCCCCCGTCGCCAGCTGCGTCAACCACTCGGCATAGCGCTCGTGCTCCGGCGACTCGGCCCGGTGTGCGTAGATCAGGACGTTGACGTCAGGAAGAAGCATCGGGTTCGAGCCCTGGAATGCGTAAGGCCAGACGCTCTTCTTCGCCCTCTATCGCGTCGATGTCGGCTGCGGTCGGGAACGGATCTCCCGGATTACCGCAAACGACGAGTTCGAATGGTTCGTCGAGGGGCCGCCGCTTGCCTTGGAGGTGGAGATTGAGCGCATCGGTAACCACCGCACTTAGTGTGGTCTCGCGCTCGGCGGCGAGCCGCTTGGCGCGTGCCAGGATCGGCGCGGGGAGGTCGATCGTCGTCCGCATGCCCATATTCTAGCTGTGTCGCATCATGATGCAACTGCTGATGCAAGATGCATTAGTTGCGAAAAGCGCTACTTGAACCGGCGCGTGCAAGGGTCGAAGGCGATCGAGACGTGGGGGGGAAGGCGGCGCTCGCGACGCTGGAGAAGCGGGTCGCCGAGCTGCAGCGCCTGATGGGGTGATGCTCGCTGCGGTGGCGGGAGCGCGGCCTGGCAGAGCTTTCCTTCGGTTGCTTGGCGTCCGCGGAACCGGTACCCTTTTTTAATGAGTCGGCTCACCGCCACGTCGATGTTGGCGGCCACGGTTTGCCTCGCCGGCGCTTGCGGCGAAGGCACCTCCTCGCCGTCGGTCGGTGCGGGAGCAACCGCGGCGACCGGTGCTGCTCCCACGAGTGGCGGCGCGATCGCAGGTGGCGCGGGGATCTCCGCCGGGGGCGCTGCCGGACTGGCCGGCCACTCGGCGTCTGGCGGAGCCGAGCCGATCGTGACGGCAGGAACGTCCGGAAGCGAAGCCGGCGGCATGCCGAGCGCTTTGATGCCTCGTCCCAAGCCGGCGAACATCGTTTTTATTCTGTCCGATGATCATCGCAACGACATCCTCGGAACCGCTGGGCATCCGCTGGTAAAGACGCCGAACATCGATGCCATGGCCACACAAGGCGTCCGATTCACGAACGCGTTCGTGACTACGCCCATCTGCGCTGCGAGTCGAGCTAGCTTGTTCACCGGCCTGACGGAGCGCACGCACGGCTATACTTTCGGTACGCCACCGTTCACGGCTGGCCACGCCGCGAACAGTTACCCTGCTCGACTCAGAGCGGCCGGTTACCGGACTGGGTTCTTTGGTAAGTTCGGCGTCAAGACCGAAGCGAATACCACGACCATGTTCGATGTGTTCCGGGACTTTGATCGGCCCTACTTCCAGAAGGACGGTGCTGGTCGCACCGTGCACATCACCAACATGGCGCGCGATCTGGCGCTCGATTTCTTGGCGAGCCAACCCAAAGATCAACCCTTTGCCCTCCAGGTGAGCTTCAGCGCGCCACACGCCAACGACGACGATCACTCGAATCTCTACCCACCTGCACCCGAAGAGGCAAGCCTCTATGCGCAGCTGAGCATGCCAGTCCCCCGCCTCGGCGATCCGGCAATCTTCGAAGCGCAGCCTCCGTTCCTAAAGACCTCGCTGAACCGCCAGCGCTACTTCTGGGGCTGGGATACGCCCGAAAAGTACCAAAAGAACATGCGCGGCTACTTGCAACTGGTGAGTGGGGTCGACCGCGTCGTGGGCGACATCCGGGCCAAGCTCAGCGAGCTCGGCTTGGCCGAGAACACCGTCATTGTGTTGATGGGCGACAACGGCGACTACCTCGGAGACCGCGGCTTCGATGGCAAGTGGAGCCACTACGAAGAATCCCTGCGTGTGCCCCTGGTTATCTACGATCCGCTCGCGCCCAGCGTGGAAAGGGCTCAGGCCGCAACGGCTCTCAATGTGGACGTCCCCGCGACGATCTTGAACCTGGCGGGCGCGACCATCCCTGGAACGTATCAAGGAGCGAGTCTCGTTTCGTACCTGGGCTGGAAGGAAGCTCCCCCAGTTCGGGCAGACTTCTTTTGTGAACACCACTTTGACGACGACAGCCTTCCAAAGTGGGAAGGGGTTCGCAGCGAGGCCTTCAAGTACGCCATCTACTACGAGCAATCACCAGCGTACGAGATGCTGCACGACCTAAATGCTGATCCGGACGAACTCGTCAATCTGGCAGGCTCGGCCGCGCACGCGCAAGACCTTGCTGCGATGCGGGCAAAGCTCGCGAGCTACAAGCAGGAGTATCCGCCGGCACCTTGGCTGAAGTAGCCCCCGCAAGCGGGGTTTCGTCAGCCTTGGGCGAGCGCGTAGGCCGCGTCGCCTACCGGATCAAAAACCCACGAGGCAAGCAAACGCACCGCCTCATGACGCCCACGCAGTTTCTAGCGCGCCTCTCGGCGCTCATTCCCCCGCCCCGCCACCCGCTCATCCGCTTCTACGGCGTCTTCGCCCCACACTCGTCCTGGCGCCGCCAGGTCGTGGCACTCCTCGACACGGCGGTCACGGGGAGCGAAGGCCCAAAGAAGGCGCCTTGTGCCCGCCGTGAGGAGCGCCGCGCGGCAGGCAATGGCGCAGGCGCACGGCAGACTTCGACCGGGCAGGACGCCGCGCAAAACCCGGACCGCCCGTTTCGCGACACTCGCATCGACTGGGCCACGTTGCTCAAGCGGACCTACGGTATCGACGCGCTGGCGTGCCCCTGCGGTGGCCGCCTTCGCGTCATCGCCCTCATCCTCGAACCGGAGGTGGCCTCCGCCATCCTGGCCGCGCTCCAAATGCCGTCCGCACCGCCGCCCATCGCGCGCGCCCGCTCCCCGGACTACTTCGACACCGACACGTCTCCGGACGACTGAACGACCAAGGGCCTTCACGGGGCCGGCGGGCTCGTGGCTCGGCAGGGCGGAGCCCCGCTTTGGATTCGCTCAGCAGCGTTCCGCCCGCGGTCCCGAACATTCCGGAGCAACTATCACCGGATTTTGGCTCGCGATTCACACCGCCCTAACCTCCCAACTGCCACCGCGGGCTTTGCTTGAACTAATCTCAGACACATTGCGCGCCACTCGGAGATAGCAGGCGCGCCGTTCCCTAGCCGCACGGCTTCTTCGCGTACGCCAAAGATACCCGCTAGGGTAGGAGGGGCTTGGCCTTGGCAAAACTCGTGCGGAACTGTTCGCGTTCCTTGATGCCGTCGTGGCCGACCTGACCGATGATGTTGCCGATGACGTTGACGGCGCTCTTGCTTGCGTAAGGACTGTTTTTCAGGATTTCGG
>JANNWK010000318.1:0-10236 GCA_031408355.1 Myxococcales bacterium | reverse complement strand
GCTGCCGCCCGCGCTGATGGCCTCAGGCGCGCGCAGTGGGCGCTCCGGCAAGTAGCCCCAGAGCCCGTGAGCATCGATGCGTAGCGTGCTCGGCAGCAGTCGCGCTATCTGGTCGAGTTCGAGGCCTACCCCTGCGGACAGTACGTGCTCGTCCGCGTCCAGGAAGCGCCCGGCCACGGGCTCCGTGGGCGCTGGGGACGGCAAGAAGGCGTAGCCCGCTCGGAGCGCAAGCTCCGCGCGCAATGCCAGTGGGAACGTGTGCTCGATTCCGACGCGAAGCGTGAGTCGATCACTAAAGCCCGCGCTGCGTTCGCTTGGGAGATCGGTCGAAGGCGGGAGCGAGAGCGGCAGGCCCGGGGGCAGTTCCGCTTCCACGCGTGAGCCGGAGCGGGCGACGGGGCTGGGGTAGCGGGACCATTGCTGCCATCCAAGATCGAGGTTGGCGTGCCAGCGTAGGCGTCGGAGGCTGGCCCCGAGCACGACCTCGCGCGGTTGAAATGCGATCAAGCTGCGCGAGTCGAAACTGTAGCGAACGGGGATCCGCAGTAGCCCGGCGTCGATGTCGCCGGCCAGTTCGCCGCTCAAGCGCTGCTCGAGCTTGGCCTCCCCACGGTAACTGAGGGCTAGCCACGAGTTCCATGCGTCAACGCCGCTGCCGCCGCGCAGGAAAGTGGGCTCGAGGGTCACCCCGAACAGGGGATAACGCACCGAGAGCAGGTCGGCGTCCACCGTATGTCGCAGCTGCGAGTCGTATTCTGAGCCCTTGCCATCCGAGAACAGCGCCGTGCCACTGACCTGGAAAGCGCCGCGCGTCGCGGCCAGGAAGCCAAGCCCGGCTCCCAGCGAGACGTGTGGCCAAGGCTGCAGCGCGACCTCGCTGGCAACGTCGAACAGCTCAGGCAACGTTTCGCGCAGCACCCAATGGGGGCTGTTCTCGGAGACGGAGCGTGAGCGCGACAAGTGGCCGTTGCTGAGCGAAAGCGCCAGGCCGAAGGCCGCCTCGAGTCCCGCGAGCCGCCCGCGCCCGACGATACCGCCGTCCAGCGTGGACAAGCCCGGGGCTTCTGCGGCTTGTCCGTTCGAGCTGAGCGCTAGCGCTGTGGCGCGATAGCCCAGCGAGAGCTGGCTGGTGGGCGCGAGCACGAGTCCTGAGGGATTGTAAAACACCGCCGAGGCGTCCGGCGAGTCTGCGCTCACGGCGCCGCCGAGAGCCGTCGCGCGCGAACCGAAGCCATAGGAGTGCCCGGGGGCGGCCGCGGCGGTCGGGCCGAGGGACAGCCCCAGCGCGAGGGCGCAAAAGCCCAGCTTGCAGCAACGCCCGCTTCTCATTGAAGGTTCACCTGCAGGCTGAGGCCGGTGCTGAGCACGAAGCCGCGGGCGGCGAGCGAGGGCGCTCCAAGGTTCTCGGCGGGCACGTCGGGTGATTTCCGGTTCAAGCGTTCGCTGAGTAGCTGCGCTTGAAGGCCCCAGTTGAGCTCTAAAGCCAGCGGCGACAACAGTTGAAGGCCGTAGCCGAAGCCGAGGACGTGCCGGTCGGCGTCGAGCAGATTTTCGCTGCCGGTCTGCTCGGGGACCGGGCTTGGTACCAACGCGTAGCTGGCGCGCGCGGTGCCCAGGGCGTGAGCGGACCAGGCGAAGCGGTAGCGAACCGCGGCGTGGAGGTTCCAGGTGTCCTTCAACGCAGAAGGAGCTGAGCCGAGCGCCAGGCAGCCCGGGCGTTCGGGCGGGCAATCCACGGTGCGAGCCAGACGCGTCGGGAAGTCACGCCAGCGCAGGTAGGCGGCGGCGACGAGGCCCGTCACTGGGCCAAAATCCCGCGAGTACTCGGCATGGAGGCTGAGGGGATCGTAGTGAGCGACGCCGGCGAGGTGTAGAGCTGGCAGCTCGGTCGCGCCGAGGTCGACGGGCGCGAGCCTGAGATCGAAGTCTGCTCGCAGGGCGCCGCGGAACACCAAAGCCAGCGCGCCCGAACGGCCCAGGAACGCGCTGGCTCCTAGCAGCGGAGCCAAGCTGGGCTCGAGCGTGGCGTCGACGGTCGTGGTCGTGGCCTGGTCTCCCTGCTCCACTTCGACCGTGCCGCGCAGGCTCGCGAGTGCCCGGAGCCCGGCACCGAACGCAAGAAAGCGCCACGGCCTCATGCCCAGCGATAGATCGAAATCGGTGGCGCGCGAGCGACTCAAGAGCAGCGGAAAATCTGGCGTTTCCGGGTGAGGGAGTTCAGCTTGCGCTACAAGACTTTCTGGGCTGGCGGCAGCAACGCCCAGGACGAGGGTTTCGTCCGCGAGCCGCAGCGGCAACGCCAGGCCGAGCCAGCCGACACTGAGCGACTTTGCGGCGAAGCGCTGCGCCGGCAACTCACCGCGCTGGGTCTCGAGCGCGAAGTAGCTCACTGAATAGCCCAGCGAAAGCGCGGGGCGCTCGACGAACTGAAGCGCAGCGGGGTTAGTGAGCGTGGCTTCGTAGCCGCTGTCGAGCGTGGCTCCAGCGCCGCTCAGCGCGAGCGTGCGCGGGCCTATCCCGCTCAAGTTCGCAGAGGTCGCGCCCAGAAGCCCCGGCCAACCCAACGAGCCGAGCAGAGCCAGCGCTGCCCAACTCCGGCTACTCCAGCCGCTTGGGGTCGAGCGGTTTGCCATCCGGGGTCATTCCAGCACGCCGCCAGCGCTCCTCTTCGGAGAGCCCCGGCGGAGGTGGGGGAGGGGGCGTGACGTCCTTGATCACGAGCCGCGTGCTCGGCCCGTTGGGCAAGACTTCCAGGTTGTAGACGCGATCGGCTGGGCCGCCCTTGATGCGTGCCATGGGGAAGACGGTGCGGGCAGCCCCGACCTCCACGTGGGAGACGATCACGTGCTGCCGCACGTAGTTGGCGAGCGCCTCGGGCGAAACACGGCCGCTGACGTAGGCGCGATCTTTGAGTCGGCTCTCGAGTTCCATGCCGCGCGGCACCGGGAACCCGTAGACCTCGCTCTTGCCGGGCCCGAGCTCACCGGGAGCAAGGTGGTCGATGGGCTTGGCGGTCGCGGCCGTCGCGGACGCGCCGGGTTTCGCTGCGGGCTTCTTTGCGCGGCAGCCAAGCGGCGCTAGCGCGAGTGCGACCCCAAGCAGGGCACTCGTTGGGTTCCAGCACGGCGGGCGGAGACGGCGGAAGGATCGCATCGGGGGTGGGTCCTCGGCTCCAAGCGCTCGAGGTTCCGCCCGATTATTCGATGATGGCGGCCCAGGAGTCCACTCGGTTCGTGACGGCCGGTGCCTTCAGATCCACCACCACCGCGTTGACCCCGCCGTAGCTCTCCGACGAGATGTTGCTGCCGGTGGCCGTCGAACGCTGGCTGCCCGTTGGGATAATTAGCTGGAATTTACCCGGCGTGAGCGCGCCGAACGAGCGGTGAGTGCCGTTGCTGAAGAACTGATTGTCCGCCGAGCTGCCCGGATCGTCACAGGTCGGCTGCTGGGCGATGCTGGCGCCGGAGAGGAACGCCTGGGGGTCCGACCCCAGCAGCGTGCTGGCCTCCACGAAGCCGTCGGAACCCAGTAGATCCTTCAGGCTCTCGGCCAGGACTCCGCCCGCCCCCACCACGGCGGCCGGCTTGAGGTAGTGCATTCCAAATGTCTTGCCACTGCCCGAGCTGCAGGCGTCGCCATTCGTCACTGGACCCACGGTCGAGAAGTACAGCTCGCCGCTGAACAGCGCCATCGGGCCAATCACTCGATCGCCCTCTAGCGGCGCGTCCTTGAAGTCCAAGTACCACTGCGCCACCGCCAGCAGCTTGGTGCGATCGGCGTTGGGCTTCTCGATTAGCGACCACACGTAGTTGGTGAGCCCGGGGGCCATGCCGATCGCTTCCTGCTCCCCCGTCGAGAAGGCCACGGTCAGGTTGCCGACCGGGTCCACCGAGATAATCGGGGGCGTGGCGACGGGCTGTCCGTCGTTCCAGTCGTGGCCGAGCGTGCCGCCCGGGAAGCCATCAAAGAACAGCTCCATCTTCCAATCGTCCGGGCTGCCGTCGTCGGAAGCGAAGTTGAGGCGCCAGATGCCGCCGTCCTGGTCGCCGATGAACACGCGGTCCGCGACAGCTCCCACGTCCGACGGGAAGGCAACGGGCTGGCCCGTCAGGGGTGAATCGATGGGCGCTTCGGTGACCACGTCCTGCGCCTTCAAGGTCGGTACCTCGTCGTCGTCCTGGCGGAAGGTGCGCAAGATTTCGCCGCTGTCGAGGCGCACGACGGTGAGCGAGCGCGCCTTGACCGCGCTGCCGCTGTAGCAGGGCACAAAGCCGCGCGGCGGGTAGGTCATGCCGAAGTCGGTGAAGTCGGTTGTCTTCCGGGCGCAGCCCGTCCCAGGAGAGCCCGGAGCGTCCGTGCCGGCGCTGCCAAAGCCGCCCGGCAGCACGGCCACGGCCACTTCCTTCTCATCGATGAACACGGTCGTGATGAGCGGCGTCGCGCCGCCCGAGCCGAACAGCGCCGAGCCGTCTTCGGCCTCGGTGAGCTGCCAAAGAAACTTGGGACCCTGAAGGCCGTCGCTCGAGGGCACCGGCTCGGTCACGTCCAGCGCAAAATAGCCGGGCCGACCTGCGCCGAAGCTCTGGACCAGAATCGTCCGCCAGCTGCCAGCGCCCGCTTGCGCGTCCGCCTGGGTGCGCTCAAGCCGGTACTTGTAGCCGGGCAGGGCGAGATCCTTGGTGGCGGTCACGTCCTTCACGACCGGGCTGCCATCGAGCAGGAGCTGATGCGACCCTGGGTACTGCGAAGGCAGCCCGCGCAACGTGCCGGGCGGCACCAGCGCCCACAGCTCGTTGTTCTCTTTCGTATCCACGCTCTTAACTTCGGCCACGTCGCTGCTGACCGGGCCGATCTTGAAAGCGTGAAGGAAGCCATCGTTGGTCGACACGTACAGGACCGATGGGCGCTTGGCGGTCGCCATCTGGTCGGCGAAGGCCAGATAGCTCTCGTCGTTCAAGAACTCCGACGGAAGCCCGGCCACAGCGCGCGGGGACGAGTGATAGATGTCGCCCACCAGGCTGCAGTCGCCGCCCGCGACGCTGGGGCAACGCTGCGCCGAGGTCCCGTTGTCCAGCCCGACCAGCCACTTGAGGTAATGATCGCGGCACTCGACGTCGGTCTTGTCCGACGAGCTGGTGTCGCAGGTCGAGTTGTCCACGCCGATGGCCGCCGGGGTGGTGCTGGATACGAACGTGGTGGCGGAGAGCCCGAGCGGGTCCATCGTGCCCGTGTAGGTGCCGACGCCGTCGTCCGCGCCGACCGGAAGGTTCGGGCGAATCGAGGCATCCGACTCGACGGGAGCGGCGCCCACCACGCTGAAGAAGGTGCGCGCTCCAGGACCGGAAGCGTTCACGTTCTCGACGAAGAAGTCGCCCTTGTCCAGATCCGCCTCGAGCAGCTTCGGCGTCGACTTGCTGGTCAGCGGATCGGACTCGCACACCCAGCGCAGGCGGTTGAGCTTGCCGAGCCACGGCTCATCCAGGGACTTCGGATCGAAACCCGCCGCGAACCGAAAGCTCCTTGCAAAATCGAGGTTGGCGCCCGCACCCACAAACCCGGCGCCGCTGGCGTTCGTGATGGGCGTGCGGCTGGTTGACTTCAGGTTGCCACCAATCGCGTTGGAAAGCGCCGCACGCAGCTCGTCGCGGTTGTCTGCAAAGTGGGCGCGCAGCCAGTTGGCGCTCTTGGGCCCAGCGGGCGTTGGTCCCCCGGCGGCTGCGATTCGATTGAGCGAACAGCACGCCTGAATGCCGGAGTCATCCGGGTGGGCCGCACAAATCCCGCTGGCGTTGCTCTCATCGAAATCCGCCTCCAGGAAATCCGAGCATTTGAGCGGGTTGCCATCCACGGTCAGGCTCGCGAGCGCAAAGCCGATCACGTAGGTGTAGATGCCCTTGGACTTGAGATCCTCGGCGATGTCCTCGGCCTTGTCGTAGGGGCAACCGCCGGGCTCGCAAAACGGGCGCAAGTCCATGTTGGGCTGGCCGTCGGACAAGAGCACGATCGATTTCGGGCGGCAGTCCTCAGCGGGATCCGAGCCGGCAACGCCCGGCCCGAAATTGAAGCTCGCGTCGATGGGATCCGGGTCCGTATCGTTCAGCAGATAATCGCGTGCGTCATCCAGCATGCCGGCGATCGGCGTTGCGCCGTAGGGGCGCGTCGCCAGCAGCACCTGCTGAATCATCGCGTTGCGCGACTTGTAGTCGACGCTACCAAGGGCCGGATTGCCGAAGCCGACGGCGCGCCCCTCCCAGGGCGGAGCCTCCGGGTTGCGTATGCCCACCTCCTGCGCCTGATCGATCAGGCAGCCGGCTGGGCGCCCCACCATCGGCGAGCCACCGTAGTAACTCCAAAGCCCCGACACGTCCTTGGCCGGCGCCGGATCCGTGTCGAAGGTCATCAGCCCGAAGCGCACTTCATTCAAGAAGGCGTCGAGCACGCCGTCGCTGGCCTGGTCGAACGTGGTGCAGGTCGACGAGATGTTGTCGAAATCGTGGTAGTTGATCGCGTTCGGCAGGAACAGCGCGGCGTTGCCGGCGTCCACGGCGCCCGGCCCCGGCACGCAGCCGTTGCTCACCGGGCGGTGGTACGGGTTCGGGTACAGGAAGTCGTAGGGATTCGCGCTGCCGCCCTTGTACTCCAGCTTGAAGTTCGTCGAATTGCGGTCGAGCCGCTGACACTCGTAATCATTGATCGAACCCGTCAGCACCTCCACGAGCTCGATCCAGCGGCTGCGCTCGCTTGCCACGGTGCCAAGCACCTCGCCGACGTAGCGGCACTCCGGGAAGGAGTTGCTGTTCGTCTTGTAGTCCATTGACCCGGAGGTATCGACCAGGAGCAAGACGTTGGGCGGCGGCGGTGACACGTCCGCTTGAGCGGCGGCGCTGCTAGGAGCGCCCAGGCAAACCAGCAAGGAGCCGGCTCCCAGCAGGGACTGCCAGGCACGCCGGCCCAGTGAGGCTTTAAAAATGAGGGGTTCTGGTCGTTGCGTCATGATCGGAAGCTCCTCATTGGCCCTGCGCGATTGGGCCGACCACCACGCGCGCGCGCATAGCCTGCTTACTGGCCACACTCGCCACGCCCGCGTTACACACGTTTGGCGTCGCGTCGTCCGGTCGAACCTGTGCGGTCGTCGTCAGGGACAGTTTTACGTACCTGAAGGCTGTCCCCACGCCGCCGAGATCCGTCCCCGCCACCGGGCGGCCCGTGGGGCCTGGATCCGTCAGCTCGATCACAAAATCGCCGGTCATGCCCGCGGTCGGCCCGAAGCTGCCCGTCTCGACCCCCGCTGTCGGCTCCAGCAGCGTCTCGCTGCTGAAGGTCGTGGTCTGCACGTCCAGCTCCTGGCGAAACAGCCGATAACAAGGCGCCGCGCTGCCGAGCGTTGAATTGGCGAGGCAGTTCTCCGGCGCGGTCACCATCTGGTTCACGTACGTGGCAGAGGTGCCGGTTCCCAGCTGGGCCATCGCGGCGCTGGTTCCGAGCTCGGCCACCGAGATCGTTTGTGCTGCCAGTCGGCTGTAGCCGACCGCCGTATCGATTTGGCTCACGGCGCGCACGGCGAACAGGCCAAGCGCCGCGATCAGCGTGGTCGCCATCACGACCACCACGACGGCGGTGCCGCGTTCGGAGCTTCGGACGTGATGGCGCCGGCTCACCAATTGGCCCCCTGGTGGTTACGGATGGGCACGTCCGCCTGGAACGTTCGAACGCGTGCGAAGCGCGCGGCAACACCTGAGCCCAGCGCAATTCGGAAGAGATCCCCGGCGGGCGTGTTCGGCACGTCCACGAGTCGGTCGGCCTCGCGCGAGCGCACGCTGAGCCGCACGTGAACGCCCCGCAGCAGCTGAGTGCTCGCAAAGGCGTTGCTCACGCTCGCGGCGCCGATCGTCACGATGCTGGGGATGACGGGGCTGGTGGCTGACAAGGGAGTCAGCTGCAGATCGACCGCGTATTCGGCGACGATCTCGCGGGTCGCGTCGACCGCCACGCCGGCCGGCGTGAGCTCCTCCCGCACCAGCTCCACGCGGTTGTCCTCGAAGGGGGCGCTGGCCGCAGCCGTGAACATCGCCGTGTAACCCGAGGCCGGCACACCCTTCAGCTTGCGCAGGTTGTAGCGCACGAAGTTGATGGCGTTGATGGTCGCGCCCGTGTTGAAGCCCTTGAAGCCGCACAGCGCTGAGCCGACCGTACTCGTTCGGAAGAGCAGCCCGGGCGTCGCCGCCAGGCTCACCGTGGGCTGGGGCGTGACCGTGACGGCCGCCACGACGCCGTACTGCTCCATGCCCTCCTTGTCGACGATGCGCACCGCGCGCCCTGTCCCGTCGGCCATGGTGAACATGGCTCCCAGCGACGCCAAGGTTAAACCGCCGAGGCGCGCCGCCGCCGGCACGCCCGTCTGCAGAAATACGTCCCAGCCGCCGCTGCCATTCGGCGTGATTGTTCGAATCGGCAGCTCCTCGGTCGCGTCAAGGGCTCCCGCCAGCTCCACCTGCATGGGCGCGATGCCCGCAGCCGCGACCTCCGTCCCGGTCACCGAGGTAACGCCGGCGGCCGGATCGATCACGATGCTTCGGAAGTTCTGGATGAGCGCGGGCCAGCCGGCGCCCGCAGCGGGGCGATTGCACACGCGCGGATCATTAGCGATGTTCGGCGACACCAAATGCCCAGCCCGCGCGATGTCGCTCGAAAGCCGCTCGAACCCCGCTAGGCCCGCCAGCGTGGCGTTGGCGACGCGCGTCTCCTGCTGATAGAAGCGGCCCGTGTCGCGCGAGAGCGCGAAGACGACGATCGACAGGAATAGCCCGCCCGTGAGCGCCACCATCAGCTCCACGAGCGTGAAGCCCGAGTTGGCCCGACGGCCCCGGCGAGGCCCCGCAGCGGAAGGGAAGACAGCGCCTTTCATCAAATGCTCGAGCGCTGGCGAATGCCGGTGGTTTGGTAGATGAAATGGTAGCGGCCGGACTCATCACCGATCGCCACGGGATCCACATCATCCGCGCACAAGTTGGAGTCCGGTTCGATATGGGCTTCGCCGTGGCGCAGCCAGAAGACCCGAATCTCCGCGCGCATCAAACCGTTCCCGCTGACCGGGACATTCGCCGGGTAGAGCCAGGTCAGCCGAATATGCGAGCAAAAGTGCGCGTTCGCGAGGTCCGTCCCAAGATCGGTGACCGGGTTGCCCAGAGCGTCGAAGGCGGCCCCGAAGTTCTGGGCGGCCACGTAGTCCGGGCGCACCCAGCCGGCCGTCACGTTGCCCAGCCAACTGGCGCCCGTCAGGTTGTCCTGCCACGTCGTGGCGTCGAGCGTGAGCTGTGTGGCCCACGATTGCGCGATGCGCTGGGCGATCGCCAGATTTTTAGCGTGCGCGTTCGATACGACCGTGATCTTCTGCATCGAAATGATGCCAAGGACAGACACGGTGAACAGCGCGAGCGCCATCATCAGCTCTACGAGCGTGTAGCCGGCATTGGCTCGCGCGCGGCGGCGCTGGAACTCGGGCCTCAGCCTCATAGCGCGAGCCTCGCGCTGCCGTTCGGCAGGACCACGACGGTTCGTATCAGGCCCGCGTCGCGCTGAACCGCGATCGTTGCCGAACCGGCCATCGTGGCGGTGGGGTCGGCGGCGGTGTAGGAAGCGAAGCTGCGGCCGAGCGGCGTATAACAAACGCTCATCTGCGCGGCGCCTACGTTGGCCGGGCTCCTGGCCGTGACGACCACGCCTGCGTACTCGCCGCGCGTGAGCGGATTGAACGTGTCGACGACGCGTGAGTTGGTTGGAACCGCCCAATTGGTGCTGAGGCAACCGCTGCCCGGCAGATTGGCGCAGGCGGCCGCGCCCCGCGCTACCGCGGCTCCGCCCTCGACGGACTCAAGGACCGAGAAACCGCCGGCCGCCGTGTAGCGAACCATGACGGCGGCCCCACGGCCCATCGCCCGCATTCGGGCGCTGCTGTACAGGAGGGCGATGCGCTGGGCTGCCTCCCGCCCGCGCCGCTCCCGCATCTGCTCGGCGATGCCGGGCGTGGCGAACACGGCCATGACGCCGATGATGAGCACGACCACCATCAACTCGATCAAGGTGAAGCCCAGGCTGGCCTGGCGGACGCAGCGGAGCCGGTGGGAAGGTTTCAACAGCACGAGAAGCCTGAACGTACAGCAAGGTGCGTGCCCAGGTTGGCAGTTTCTAGGTCCTCGAAATAGCTAGTATTTATTGGGATGTAGGGGTGTCGGCGAC
>JANNWK010000317.1:0-8972 GCA_031408355.1 Myxococcales bacterium | reverse complement strand
TCCCGGGGGACGTGTACATGTCGGGCAAGCACGCCACCGTCGAAGAGAAGGACGGCAAATTCGTGCTCACGGACTTCGACAGCCGCAACGGCACGTACCTGCGGCTCAAGACAGAACGGGCGCTGTCGCACGGCGACTACGTCTTCATCGGCAAAAAGCTGCTGCGAGTCGAGCTGAACGCCAACTAGGCGTTCTGCTCCGTAGCCAGCTGGCCGCGGCCTAACGGCGGCGGCGACGGCGCTTGCGAGCCGGCCGCGCGTCGCTCGTTTCGGCAATTTCCGCGTCGCCATCGACGTCGCCGTCAGCCTCGCCCCCAGCGTCGAACGCGCCCTGGGCGGCATCCCCCAAAGCGCAGCGATAGATATCGAGCACCTCGCACGCCACCGGGTAGAGACTGGTCCGCGCAAACCGACCGCCGCGGCCCGACTCGAGGCGAGGCATGAGCGCGACGATACGCCTGATGGAGTCGGCGATGCGGCGCGGCACGTTGAGGCGGTCGATGACTCCCTCTAAAAACTCGTGGGCCGTTTCGACGCGATCGCGGGAGCCTTCGCAGGCTTCGCGCAAGGGTTCGCCAAGCAGCACCGTCCAGAGCACGACGTCGTCAAGCGGCCCGTTTTCGAGCGTGCGCCGGTCAATCTCTTGGAGGAGTTGCCAAACGCGATCGTCATCTTCTTCGCGATCGGCGAGAAACGTGGACAGCTCGGGCAGCAGTACGTCCAGCACACCGGTTTCCCAGCACAGAAAGAGTGACCGATGAGCGCCACCGCCGCGCATCAGCCGCAAGACTTCCTCGAATAGGCGCGGGCGCGCCGCACGCGAAAGTGCGCTGCGCGCTTCGACGATCGCGTCGTAAACCTCAGGTGTGATCCCGAGATCGCGGTGGGCGCTGAAGCGGATGGCCCGCAGAATTCGCACCGGATCCTCGAGAAACCGCTGCAGCGGCTTGCCGATCGTATGCACGGCGCGCCGCTCGATATCGGGCATGCCGCCGACCCAGTCGAGCACCTCACAGCGCTCTACGTCGTAAAACAGCGCGTTGATGGTGAAGTCGCGACGGCGCGCGTCTTGGTGGGCTTCACCGAAGACGTTGTCGTGACGAATCAGCAGATCCTCAGCAGCGCGTTCGTCCTCTGCGTCCGGGGCGCGGCGAAAAGTCGCGGTCTCGATGACCTTGCCGCCACCGGAGAGCACATGCACGAGCCGGAACCGCCGACCGATGATCCGCGAATTGCGGAACAGCCGGCGGACGTCGTCCGGACGAGCACTGGTGCACACGTCGAAGTCCTTCGGCCGACGATCGAGCAAAAGATCGCGCACGCAACCGCCGACTAGATACGCTTCGTAGCCAGCGCGCACGAGCCGCCGTACGACTTTGGCCGCGTCCTGGTCGATGCGATCCTCGCCAAGCTCGATGGGGTAGATCTTGGGGAGCGGGCGGCCCTGGTCGTCTTCGGCTAGGTCATCGTCCGACGTCGCCGGGTCGTCCTCGAAATCAGGCTGGCGCTCACGCCCCGCCGGCGCTGCAGCCAGCGACCCCTTATCGCCAGCGCCGCCGCGCGCCTTCACTCGGGCCTTCCGTGGACTTGCAGAAACCATGTCATGTCACTTTTTCGGCCGAGCCCCCGCCGTATACCAAAAACGAGCCCCGCCGGCAGGCTTGGCTCAATTGTCGCGAATTACCGGGCAATTGCCCGGGGTCGAGCGGCTCGGGCCGAGGCCTTGGTGGCTTGCCCGGAGCCGGAAAGTCGCGCCAACGCCTCGCAAACGACCGGCTCCGAGCAGGGGCCGAGCTGTCCCCTGGCCGGCGGCCAGCTGGGGCCACCCTGGAGCCTTAGGTCACGCACGTCAGGCCCTTCGAACACGATGGGTTGCCGGGCGAAGTCCGACTCGCGCTCAGTCGCCGCAGGAAGCGGCAGCAAAAAGTCGGGGGCCAGTCCCACTTGCTGCAGGGGCTGGCCGTTCGGAAGCACAAACTGCAGCGTGGTGAGCCGAAGCACGAAGGCGGGCGCGACATCGTCGAAATACTCCTGCGCGCAGCCCTTGCCGAACGTGCTGCGACCGAGCACAGGGCCTCGACCATAGGCCTGGACAGCCCCGGCCAGCATTTCGGCGGCGCTAGCGGTGTCGCCGTCGACCAAAGCGGCGAGCGGCCCCCCAAAGGGCCGGAGCGGGCGAGGCGCACGCAAGAGCTCGACGACGGCGCCGCGATGAATCAGGGGGAACAGCGGCGCTCCGGGCAAGACGAGGCCGAGCGCCTCGACCGCGGCCTCCATTGAGCCGCCTGCGTTGCCGCGCAGATCAAGCAGCACGCCCCGCGCCGACTGCGCTTCTGGGCTGTCCAGCACCAGCTCCAGCTCTTCGGCAAACCCGTCGGCCACGTCCGATATCTCAATGCGCAACACGTGCGCGGACTCGCCTCCATAGCGGAGCTGCTCGACCCGCAAGCCGGACGAAGGCGACGCCGGCAGCTCAACCACGCGAAGGTCGAGGAGTCTTCCCTCACCTTGGCGCAGCACCCGGAGCCGGTACACGCCATCCGCGGGCGTGACGCGGGCTGCCTGCTCAATTTGTTCGATGCTGGCGCCAGCGAGCGTGAAGCCTTCGACGGCGAGCACCAGGTCGTCGAGTTCGAGCGGAGCGAGCGGAGCGCTCACGACGCGCGCACCGAGTGCGGTTCGCACGACATCGCCCCAAAGCGTCGAGCCCGGGTCAAGCGTCGCATCGCCCGCGTAAAGCGCCGATTCCTCGGTCAGCGCGGCGAAGCCAGCATGCGGATCCACCAGCGGCAAATAGGCCCGCAAGGCCGCCGCCAGCGCAACCTCGGCCAGAGCCGCGGACGCTGCGTCCGGGAAGAGTCGCGAGCGCAGCAGCTGCGCGGTAGCAAGCTCCTCCGGGAACGCCACGCTGAAGGCCGAAAGGCGGCGCCCCAGCTCGGCGGCGAGCTGCAGTCCCGGGCGCGTTACCGGATCGTCTTCGAAGATTGGTTCGGCGACCCACTGAAAGAACTCGGGCGAAGCGCTGTGCCAGTGGCGACTCGCTCGCTCTTCGTCGAACGCGGCGTCGTAGCTGGCGGAGAGGCGCAGAAGCCAAGCCTGAAAGACCAAACCGACGGCGTCTGCTCCCATGCAGCCCGGGCCGCCGCTGCCAAGACTCGTCAGCAAGGCGCCCGCGTGCTGCCCCAGCGCAGTCGCGAGGGGACTGTCCGGCGCTGCCGACCAGAGCCCGTGAGGGTCGAGCGAGCTTCTCCAGGACTCCGCGAACTCGGCGGGCACAGGCGGCACCACCGGGGTTGCCAGCTCCGAACGCGCGAAGGCCACAACGCCCAGCGCGGCTGCACAGTCGATACGAGCCGCGCTTCCGGTCGGCGCCTGGAATTCGAATCCATCGCTCCCGGCGGGCTCGCTGGGCTCGGGAGGTGGGGCCGACATGGCGGGCTGAGCCGGCACCGGGAGGGCGGGTTCAGCTCCGGGAAAGAAGCCGATGGCGAGCGCGATGGCGCACAGAACGCCCAACACCGCCGCCGGCTTGAACGGCACGGGCGCGCCCGAGACCGGTGAATCCACGGCGAACTGATGCCCTAGCCGGCAGCGTGGCGCAAGTCGCGAGGTTCGCCGCAGCCACCCGGCGCCATCGAGTATGTTACGCGACGTGTCGTTTGATGCCCTAGTCGTGCTCGGCTGCCGCGTTCGGCGCGGCCAGCTCTCACACGCGGCGCTGCGCCGAGTGGAGCAGGCGGCTCGCAGCTACCGGGAGCAGGGCGCCGTCCTGGTCATCGCGAGCGGCGGCAAGGCCTGGCAGGGCGAGCTTGAGGCGGAGGTCTTCGCGCGCGAGCTCGAGCGACGCGGGGTGCCTCGCGCTCGACTGCTGGAGGAGCGGTCCTCGCTCACCACGCGCGGCAACGCTCGCGAGGTGGCGCGGCTGCTTCGCGGGCGCAACGTCCAAAGCCTGGGCGTCGTGAGCTGCGACTGGCACCTCCCGCGCGCGCTGCGGCTCTTTCGCCGCCTGGGCCTGAGCCCGACGGCGGTCCCGGCGGTATCGCCAGGCCGTCCGCGCCACGTCGTCTGGGCACGTGACGCACGGGAACGCGCGAGCCTCTGGCTCGATCTGCTCCTGGCTCCGCTTTGGGCGAATCGATGACGCGCCGGCCCCGCTCCGCTCTAGGCCTGCTCGCGGCGTGCGTGCTGTCATTGAACTGTGGCACCACAAAAAAGACTTCTGAGGCAACGCCGGCCGCTTCGGGCTCCGGAATCAAGCCGGCCCCGTCCCTGGAAGCGCGCCGGGTCGCCCTGCTCACCGCCGAGTTCCGTAGAGATCCCACGCTGGTGCTCGACGACGATTTGACGGCGCAGAGTGGGCAGCGGCGCTTGGAAGCGGTGCGGGCGCTGGCGCGGATGAACGACGAACGTGCGCTCCTGCCGCTTGGAAAGGCCTTGGGCGACGAGGAACCCGGCGTAGTGAGCTGGGCTGCCTTCGGTCTGGGCGCGTTGTGCGAAGGGCACGAGCCAGAAGTCGTAGGCCGACTCGCCGTGCGGGCGGCCGCACTCGCCGTGGATAGCGCTACCGCCGAGAGCGAGCAAGCGCGAGGCAACCTCGCGCTCGCTCTCGGGCGTTGCGGCAACGAAGAGGCCGAGCGCAGCCTGCGCGCGTGGCTGCGCGGCGCCCCGAAGCTGGCCGAATCGGCAGCGCTGGGCCTCGGACGGCTCGCTCGAAAGCGCCGACGTCTGGACGAGGCAACCGTAGCGGCGCTGCTCGACGCCGCCGCCAAGGAAACTGGCCACGGCTCCTTCTTCTACCCGATCGAAAGCCTGCCCACACTCGGGCAGGCAGCCCGCGTTCGCCTGCTGGAAGTGGCGAGTAGCCAGCTCGAGCGTGAGAGTCCGGCACGCGCCTTCGCGGCACGCGCCCTGGCCAAGGCCGGACCGGAAGCGGCCGTAGCGCTCGGCCGGCTGCTGCAGGCCGACGGAGCCAGCGACGTCGAGCGGGCCGACGCCGCGCGCGCCCTGGCAACCTTGGGCGCCGCGGGTCAGGCAGCGCTTGCCAGCGCGTTGGCGGGTCGTGTCAAGGTCGCCACCACGACTCAGGGCCTGCTTTCGACCGCGCACGGCGTGCTGCTCACGCTGCTGGAAGGGCTGGAGCCGGGTCAGGCCGACCAGGCCCTGCTCACGGAACTTTCGCGACTGCCACTCGAAGCGCAGGAACCCGTGCCGACGCGGAACCGCAAGTTGCTGCTGCGTTGTCGCGCCGCCACGCTCTTGGCAGGCAAGGCCAGCGAAAGTTCCGCGTTGCTGGCCTGCGATCCGTCGCCGCAGGGTCGGGAGGGCTCGCTCGCGTTGCTGCGCGTGCTGGGTCGGGCTTCGTTGGCGGGCGCGCGTGGCAAGCGCTTCCAGGAGCTCGTCAAATCGCCGGACCACCTGGTCAGAGAAGCCGCGCTTGAGTTGCTCATGACGCACGATGAGCTTTTCAATGCGCCGGAGCTCTTGGCCTCGGCGCTGACGGCCAGCGAGGTGGGCGTACAGGCCACGGCCGCCAAGGTGTTGGCGCGCTACCCGGCGCGCGCCAGCACCCCCACTGAGCGGGAGCGGGAGAGCCCGCCAGAACGACAACCCCGGATCGCTCCGGCCGATCCGCGCGTCGTCGCCGCGCTCCAGGGCGCGCTAGCCAAGGCCGCTGCGGGGCACCGCGTGGAGCTCACCTCGTGGCTCATGGACGCCGCCGCTGCGCTCGAGCTGCTCGGGGCCAAGCCCGTGCTGGAGCGGGTCTGCGACTCAGACAACCCGACCCTGCGCGAGCGCGCAAAGCGGGCTCTCGTCGCGCTGGGCGATCGAGAGCGCCGCTGCAGCTCTGGCGCGAGCAAAAGCGCCGCGGCGGAGCCCGCCCTGCCGACCGCACACGACCACGAGCTCGAGTTCGAGACCGACGTCGGCACGCTCCGCCTGACCCTCGCGGGCGCCGAGAGCCCCTTCGCGACCGAGCGGATTCTCGAGCTTGCGCGCGCGGGGTTCTACGATGGACTGCTGGTGCATCGCTCGGTGCCGGGCTTCCTGATCCAGTTCGGAGATCCTGACGCCGACGGGTTCGGAGGCCCCGACCTGCCAGCTCTCCGCTGCCAAACCGGCCCGGATCCCTTCGAAGCAGGGTCGGTGGGGGTAGCCCTATCAGGCCGCGACACCGGCACAAGCCAGCTGTTTATCACGCAGCGGCGCGCGCCCCATTTGGACGGCGACTACTCGCTGGTCGGCCGGGCCGGGCCGGGCTGGGAACGACTTTCCACAGGTGACCGCATCCTCAAGGTTCGGCTGCTCGAAGGCAGCCAAAACTAGAGATATAGTGGGCCCAGCATGCTGCTTGCGGTCGATATCGGAAACACAAACGTGGTGCTGGGCTTGTACCGCGGCAAAGAGCTCGTACAAACCTTCCGAGTCAGCACGGTGCAGACCCGGACGGAGGACGAGTACGCCGTGCTGCTCCACCAGCTGTTCGCGCTAAAGCAGCTGCCAGCTGGGGCTGTCACGGCCGCCATCATCGCCAGCGTCGTGCCGCAGCTCACCGACGTCATCGTGTCGGCCGTGCGTCAGGCGGTGGGGCGCGAGCCGTTGCTGGTCGGCCCTGGTCTCAAGACTGGCATTTCAGTGCTGTATGAGAACCCGCATGACGTGGGAGCCGATCGCATCGTCAATGCTGTCGCGGCTTATGCCCGCTTCGAGGCGGGCGTCATCGTGGTGGACTTCGGCACCGGCACGACCTTCGACTGCATTTCCGGCAAGGGCGAGTACTTGGGCGGCGTCATCGTGCCGGGCATCAAGGTCAGCCTGGATGGCCTGCTCCACAGTGCCGCCAAGTTGCGCCCCATCGAGCTCGTGGCGCCGCCGCGCGTGCTCGGCCGCAACACCACCCACGCTCTGCAATCCGGGGTCATCCATGGCTACGCGGCCCTCGTCGACGGCCTGGTGGACCGACTGGTGACCGAGCTCGGCTTCCCCTGCCGAGTGATAGCAACGGGCGGGCTGGCGGCTTTGGTCGGCAAGCACAGTGAGCGCATCGAGGAGGTAGATCCCGACCTGACCCTGGAGGGTCTCAGGATCCTGCACGAGCGCAACAGCAAAGCCCGCACCCCGTGAAACGTCGCGCTCTCGTCCTCAGCTCGCTGGGTGCTCTGCTGGCCTCGGCCGCTGGCGTCGTCGGACTCAAGCGACTCGCCAAGTCAGACGCGCTGGCCCGGCGCGGCGTTGGCGCTGTATCGCTCTCGCCGGCCTTGACCGAAACCGCGTTCGCGCTGGGCGCAGCCGCAAGCCTGGTAGGTGTGAGCGACTATTGCGAACTACCTGACGGACTCAAGCTGCCGCGCATCGGCAGCTCCCTGACACCCAACTACGAGAGCATCACCGCGCTCGCGCCGTCACTCATCCTGTGCGACGACAGCGCAGCCGCCAAACGCCGTGAGCTTTCTGCGCTCGCGAGCTGTGAATTCCTGCCCTGGCTCACCTTGACTGAGGTGACCGCGAGCACGCGCCGGTTGGGCCAACTCCTGGGACGCGAGCAGGAGGCAAACACCCTGGCTCAAGAGCTCCAGGCTCGGCTTTCCCAAGCCCCACCGCCGGATGCTCCACGGGTCCTGCTCCTACTCTCTTACGACGCCTCACGCCCTGGAGAGCTCTGGTTCATCAAGCGCAACTCGCTGCACGGCGCGGCCCTCTCGGCCGCCGGAGCCAGGAACGCGGTCGATCGCGACGTGCCAGGGCTGCCGCGCCTCGGCACCGAGGAGCTGCTACGGCTGGATCCGGACGCGGTGCTGATCATCCCTCCTCCCGGAGCGACAGCCCAGCGCAGGCAAGAGCTCGTGCAAGCCTTCAACGCGCTTTCGCCGCTCAAGGCCGTGCGCCAGCGCAAAGTCAGCAGCGTCTCGGCCAGTCATTCAGTCGGCCCCAGTATCCTTGAGCTCGTGAGCGCGCTCAGTGTCGAGCTGACTCGTTTGTCCCGCGAGTCCGCCGAAGCCTCTGTCTTGCCTGGCTGAGCCGTAGGAGCCACCCAGTGAGCCTCCGTTTGCAGCAAGTTGGCGTCCGCCGACGCGGGCGCGCCCTGCTGGAAGCGATTGAACTCGAGGTCGGCTCCGCTGAGTTCTTGGCGTTGCTTGGGCCCAACGGAGCCGGCAAAACAACGCTGCTGCGCAGCGCGGCGGGACTCGTGTCCCCCGACACCGGCAGAGTTCTGCTCGACGGTCGTGACGTTAGCTCGTTCTCAGCGCGTGAGCGGGCGGCCCGCGTTGCCTGGCTGCCACAGCACGGATCAACGACCGAAGCACTCAGCGCCCTAGAGGTCGTGACCGCCGCGAGGTTTCGTTTCGACGAGTCTTTCGCGATCGCCGCCGCGCAGGCGAACAAGGCGCTCGCGCGCGTCGGCAGCGCGGATGCTTCGCAGCGCTCCATCCTCACGCTCTCAGGCGGTGAGCGCCAGCGTGTTGCGCTGGCGGCGCTCTTGGCGCAGGCCACTCCGTTGCTGCTCCTCGACGAGCCCGCCAATCATCTGGATCCTGCTCAGCAGATCGACGTCTATCGCCTGCTGGGCGAGCTTTGGCGCGAGGGCTTGAGCATCGTCTGCGTGACCCACGACGTGAACCTGCTGCGACACCTGGGAGCCTCGGAGAAGGTGCGGGTGGCGGGCCTGCAGAACGGCACGCTGCGTTTCCAAACGACCTTCGATGCTCCCGAGCTGCCCGACCAGCTCGGGCAGCTGTTCGGCATCGGCATGCGCGCCCTAGCACTCGATGGTTCGCGGGTGCTGGTGGCGGAAGGCAGGTCATGAAGCGCCAGCGAGCCGGGCTGTTCGTGGCGGCTTGCCTATTGGTCGCCTGGGCGTCGCTCTGGGTTGGCCCCAGCCTGGGCGCAAGCAGCGGAGAGTTTGTGCTCTTGCAGCTGCGGCTGCCGCGCATGCTCGTTGGCGCGCTCGTCGGCGCAACGCTGGCGATCTCAGGT
>JANNWK010000316.1:0-3995 GCA_031408355.1 Myxococcales bacterium | reverse complement strand
GTCGTTGGTTTCATCGCGCGCGCCATCATGCCCGGGATCCAGAAAATGGGCATGCTCGCGACGATGGTGCTGGGCGTCGTCGGCTCCTTCGTCGGTGGCGCCATCGGCGCATTGATCAGCGACAGCCGCCTGTTCGATTTCAACACGGCCGGGCTCATCGGCAGCATCATCGGCGCACTCATTGCATTAGTTGTCGCCGGCAGCTTGGGCGGTCGTCGCCTCACGACCTGAGAAGTCACGCGACCGACGAGGCACGTTCAATGTCTCTCAGCCGGCTCACGCGCCAACGCCTTGTTCGGCTGCAGATCGCCGCAGCCAAGCGTCACACGTAGAGCGACTGGAGCGGACCGGACACGTCCGTGACGCCGACGGTGTTTACGTCAGTCAGCCCCATGTACTGGATGAGCGAAACGAGCAGCCGCGCGTTGTCGCGCCCGGCCTCGCGATAGTTGGAGTCGGATTGCCCGCGCAGGTAGCGGCCCGTCTTGAACGTGCCTTGTCCACTGCCGAAGAGCACCGCCGGCACCGACTTGGTTTGGTGAGCATCGCCGTTGTCCTCGCTGCCGCCGAGCTCCGAGAGCCAGAGCACCATCGTCGAATCGAGCAGGGGTTTGCCCAAGGCATCGTTGGTTGTCTTGAGCTTGTCGACCAGCGACGCGACCTGCTCGGCGTAGGCAGTCGTGAAGATCCGCATGGCTTCGGTCTTTTGCGACGAGTCCCCTTGGTGCGTCCAGGGGTGATGGGCCGGACCGGAATCGCCTGAATCGGCCTGCGGTGAATTGGGAACACCGTACTTGTCAGCCAGCTGGTTGCGCGCAGCCTGGGCGCCGATCTGAAAGGCGATAACGTGAGATAGCTCGCACGCCAACGTCGTCGCCATCAGCTCGTTGAAGGTAGCGGTCTGCAGATCTCGATTCTCCGGATCGGGCCAGTTGAGCTTGGGGGGCGCCGCCGGTCGCGTGCAGTCAGCGCCAAAGTTCATGCCTGCGGTCAAGTTCTTCTCCATGCTGCGCAGGCTGGTGCAGTGGTCGTCCAGGAGCCGCATCCCCTCGGCACCGATGGCCGTCTGCAGCGACTGGCAATCTTGGATCACGAAGTCCAGGACGCTGTGGTCGCGCGCCAAGAGTGCGGCAGCGCGCGCCTGGCTTGTCGCATCCGCCTCGGGAGCCATGAAGCTTGCGAAGAGTTGCTGCCACGCGGCTGCCGGATCTGTTTCTGGCGTGATATTGCGACCGGGCGCCGAGCAGAACGCGTCGCCCGTGCCGCCCCCTTGGCTATTGGCGACGGTGCCCCACACCAGTGAACGAGCGATGCCGGCTCGGCCCTCCTTCTCCAAGCGCTTGCCGATCACTTGATCGATGGTTTCCCCGTTGTTGGCATACTGATCGCCGTTGGCTCCACCGTCGTAGCCGCTGTAGGTTTGCCCGCCCAGCGCGTGCCCGTTCGCCGACAGCGTGCCGGCGCCGGTGGAGGCTGTGTGCGACATGAAGATGCCCTCCGCCTTGTGGCGCTCAAGCGGCTTCCACCAATCATGGACGTTGAAGGCCGTCTCGCTGCCCGAAGCAGGCCCCGTCGCATTCATCGGGCCATTCGGCGAGAAGATCAAGATCACCCGCCGGGGCGAAACGGGATCTGCCGCCGACACCTCGAGCTGGCGAAGCACGGGCGCCAGCACGGTCATCAAGGCCGTGTTGCGCAGGAGATTCCGGCGAGTCAGCAGGCGATGGATGGGTGACTTCATGGCATTACCGATTCGCTAGCGGAGCAACGTTGAGAAACTCAGGCGCGCCCACGATGGTCTTCATAATCGCGGGGACGTTGCCCCCGCTCTTTGTGAGCAGCTTGTCGAGCGCAAGGATCGCTGGCTTGTCGTCAGCCACCAGCCCGCGCCCCAGCGACCACTCAAGCGCGGTCTGCGCGAAACAACCCTGAGTTTGCGGGCGTTCCGCAACGCCGCGGAGCATCTCGGCAGGTGTGTTGAACGCGAGGGGCTCGCCGGAAGCCGTCGCCACCGTGCCGGACAGATCCCACGGCTTGCCGGACGGATCCCGGGAAACCCAACGCCCGATGGGATCGAAGGCCATGAAGGAGAAACCGAGCGGGGCGAACTGCGCGTGGCAGCCGCTGCACACCGGGTTCGCCGAGGTCCGGTACTCTAGGCTCTCGCGCATACTGAGACCGCTGGGCTCGTCCTGTTTGGCGAGCGCGGTGGCTCCGGCGGGCGGCGCTGCCACCTTTTCACACAGCAACACCTCCTTCAGAAAGTAACCAAGCTGGAAAGGCGAAGAACCGTTCTCCTTGGTATGCGCGGCCATCACCTGTGGGTGCATGAGCAGGCCGAGGCGCTCGAACCCGGCGACGTCACCGGTCGCGACGCCGCTTGCGTTTGAAGCCTGCGTCACCTGCTTCAGCGCCGGATCGCTCAAGTAGCTGGTGCCCGTGAGTAGCTGGGTCAGGGTCGGCGTCGGACCGGCCAGCACCGTTTGAACGAACGCGTCGGCACTCGCCCGCGCCGCTGCGGCAAAGTCGGGGCTCAAGCCGCTCAGGTAAGCGTCTGACTTCTGGCCAATCTTGGATTCGTTGGCGCCCAGCCACTCCAGAACGAACACGCTCTGGGCGTGTTTACCCGCCGACGTTTGCGTCAGGCGCTCGAACTGCTTGGCGCGCTCGGCGCCGTCGCTCAACCTGCCGCCATTGGCCAAAGCCAGCAGCTCCTGGTCGGGAGGCCCCAAGCTCGCGAAGAAGCTGAGCTTGGCGGCCAGCTCGCCCCCCTGAAGCACGCGCTTGCCCGGGCTACCCGCAACGGGCGCCCCCAGCTCGGTCCGGTACAGGAAAGAAGGCGCGAAGAAGACGGTCGTGAGCAGGCCCTCAAGCGCGCTCTGGTCGGCCGCGCTCGTGCCATCGGCGAGGCCAAGTATCTTCCGATACAGCTCGGCCTCCTCGGCGCGCGCGGGCCGACGCAAGGCACGCTCGGCGAAGCCCTGCGCAAACGTAAAGAGACACTCACGCTGCGCGTCTTGCAGCTGCGCGCATTGCGTCTGCGCCAGCATCGCGGGAGCGGTCCGCGCAGCGAAGCCCTTGACGACCTGCAGCAGCTTGCTGACCTCAGATCCGATAAACGACATCCCCGTCGTCCGAAGCGGGCCGTGCCCGCTGCGTTGCTCTTCAGGCAAGTCAGCACGCTCGGGCGCTTGCCCCGTCAAGGCCTGCATCGAAGTCACGAGCTCGTCGCGACTGAGCCTGCGCAGCGCTGATGCCTGACCACTGAGTTCGACGGGCCACGCCGCTTGCACCGTCACCTCGCCTGGCTCGCCAGTGCCCTGGCTGCCCGCTGAACCCGAGCCCGGTCCGTAGCTCCCGCTGCTGCCAGGCCCATCGCCGGTGATGCTGGCCGTGCAGCCCCACCCGACCAGGCTGCTCAGCACTACGGCAACGGCCGATCGAAGTGGGCGGATGTAGGTACCGGAACGACCCGGCGCGGCAGGCAGAGCATCGGAGGGGGTCTGTCGCTGCATATCCGTTACAGCCGCGACTCACCCCCAGCAGTTCAGAAAAGAGCGCGCGCCCCCGTCGACACGTGGACCGTCTGGAAAATTTCTCCCAGAGCGTCGGCGCGCTCCGCGCTGCGGGCGACCAACTTCGGACTGCGAATCGGCACGCTCTCCGCGCCTTGCCATTCAGTCGGCCTTTGTTCGCTGGCTTTCTAAGCAGCGTGTACGTCGACGCGGAGCTTGAGGCCGTCCGATCGCGTTAGACTGCGGGCATGCCCCGATCGCGACAGGTTGGCGTTGCGCGCAGCAGCAGTGCCCAGGCCAGATTGACGACCGGCGTTGCCCTGACGTGCTCGCTCCTCTGCGCTTGCGCGGACGCGCCTTCGCAGCCGTCGAGCGCTTCTGGTTCTGGTGGCCTGGCGGCGGTGGCCGGCGCCTCGAGCAGCAGCTCCGGGATGGGTCAGTTGGCGGGGGGATCCGGCGGTGCGGCTGGCAGCAGCGCAG
>JANNWK010000315.1:0-3668 GCA_031408355.1 Myxococcales bacterium | reverse complement strand
GTGTAGCCCAAGTTGGAGCCAGACTTCTTCTGCTCCTCCTGGGCCTTACGCAGCTGTTGCAGGCTGATCAGCTTTTCGCGGACGAGCAGCTCACCCAGTCGATTTTGCGCCATCGCTTGCCTTGAACGCCTTTTGGGTCGGGCTATCGGGACCCGACGGATCGCGAAGCCTATCAGGGTTCTTGGGGGGCCTCCGCCCCGAAATCGGCAGGCCTTGACGGGCCGCCAGATTGGCCAAATACTGCATTTCCCCGAGCCGCAGTTTGTTACATCGGAAAAGTCGGGTTTAGGTTAGCAGCCCAATTTGTAGCGGTATTCTTGCTGGCCAGCTGGTGAAGCCCATGTCGAAGACCTACAGCGACCTGTTTGCCGAAGTTCGAGAGCACGTGAAGCTGCTGTCCCTGGACGAGCTCCAAGCCCGGTTGGCACAGAAGAAGGAGCGCCCCTTCGCGCTCGTCGACGTGCGCGAGAAGGACGAGTACCGAGCCGGCTTCATCCCCGGCGCGCTGCACGTGCCCCGCAGCTCCCTGGAGATGCAGGTGGAGCAGAAGCTGCCCAATCGGTCGGCGGAGATCGTCCTCTACTGCGCGGGCGGGACCCGCAGTGCGTTCGCGGCTAAGACGCTGGCTGAGCTCGGCTACACGAACGTAAGCAGCGTGAACCCGGGCTTCGTGCGTTGGAAGGACTTGAAGTACGCAGTCGAAGAGCCGACGCAGCTCAGCCCGGCTCAGCTCGACCGCTACTCCAGGCACATCCTCTTGCCCGAGGTGGGTGAGAAGGGGCAGGAGAAGTTGCTTGGCGGTCGCGTTCTGCTCCTGGGCGCTGGTGGACTCGGCTCGCCAGCGGCGCTCTATCTGGCAGCGGCCGGCGTGGGAAAGATCGGGCTAGTCGACGCGGACGTCGTCGATGCCTCCAACTTGCAGCGGCAGATTTTGCACGCGACCTCGCGGGTCGGCATGCCCAAGGTCGACAGCGCCGAAAAGGCCCTCAACGACCTCAACCCCGACGTGAAGGTAGTGAAGTTCGAAGAGCGCCTCCTCAGCAGCAATGTCGACCGAATATTCGGCGACGGTTGGGATGCCATCGTGGACGGTTGCGACAACTTCCCGACGCGCTACCTCGTCAACGACGCCTCGCTCTTTCACAAGATCCCGGTGGTGCACGGGTCGATCTTTCGTTTCGATGGCCAGGTAACGACCTTCATGCCGTTCGACGGGCCATGCTATCGCTGCCTTTACCCCGAGCCGCCGCCGGCGCACCTGGCCCCCTCCTGCGCCGAGGCCGGGGTGCTTGGGATCCTGCCGGGGGTCGTTGGGGTGATCCAGGCGACGGAGGCCATCAAGCTCATACTGGGTCAGGGGGACGTTCTGAACGGCCGTCTACTGACGTACGACTCGCTCAAGATGTCATTTCGCACCCTCAAGCTGCGGAGAGACAAACATTGCCCAGCATGTGGCGAGAACCCGACCATCAAGGAGTACATCGACTACGAAGGTTTCTGCGCCAGGTGAGCTGACCCTGCATCGGTCCGGCGACCGGAGAGCGGCTGGGGGCCGCGCCTGTAAGGGCTGCGCTGGAGGGGCGTTTTCGCTGCTGAGCCAAGGGATCCGCAAAATCTTTGAGTTCAGCCTTCAGGCTGGCAGGTATTTCGACTAGAAATCGGTCCCCACCAAAATATGCGTGGCGCGTGGCGTGTGCCACAGGGAGAGAAAACGGCATGTCTCGAAACACCTCGATGAGCTTCCTTCTATTGAGCGGCCTCGGTCTCGTCGCCTGCGGCGGCGACGACAAGCCGGCTGAAACGGGTCAACCGGGCGCGACGCAGTGTCCGCCGGGACAGTACTTCGATGGTCGATTTTGCCAGACGCAGGGCGCGCCTCCCCCGGGGGCGGCCACCGCAGCTCCCACCGCCGCGGCGCCTGCGCCAGCGACGCCTGGGCTCGCGCTGCCGCCCGGAGTCGTGGCCACAGCCGCAGCGGGTCCAACCGCTACGCCGCTCGATCCCACCGCGGCGCAGGCTGCGACGCAGCTGATAGCTCCGCTTGGCGCCCAGCATGCGGTTGCCGGCGCTAAGCCTGTCGGCTCGGTCATCGCAGGCAACTTCCAGCAGGGGCAGTCGCTCGAGGCGCAGATCCAGATGAACCCCGGCAAGTGTTACACGGTGGTTGGCGTGGGTCTGCCGCCCGTTCAGAACCTGGACATCTCGCTCGTCCCCGTTGTCGGCATTCCCGGGCTGCCGGTGGCCGCGATGGCAGCGGACAATAGTGTTGGCGCGAACGCCATCGTGGGCGGCAAGCCCAACTGCTTCAAGTGGGCGCTCCCGATGAGCGCCATGATGAAGGTGATCATGACCGTGTCGGCAGGTACGGGCGTGGCCGCGGCGCAGGTTTTCGAGAAGTAGTCGGAGGCGTGGAAGGAGGCGCGACGCCCGAACGGGGTGTCGCGCTTCGTATCGCCTTGTCCCCGGGCTAGACGGCCGTGGGCCCAGCGCCTGGCGCGACCACCGAGCCCGCTTGTTCGGCGCCGAAAGGTGGACAAAGTGGGCCCAGCTTGGCCTGCCTGCGGCGGGTCAACTCCCAGCCTGCGATGCGCGGCGCGAGCAGGCCGGCCGCGCTGGCCAGGGCGAAGCCTGCGAACACGTCAATGACGTAGTGCCAGCGCAGGAACACGGTAGCCACGATGATGTTCGCAGCGAAAAAGCTAACCAGCGGCCAAGTGTAGCGGAACGGCAGGCGGTCACGGTTCCGATACGAGAACATCGCGACAAAGCAGGGGCCGGCCGTGTGGAGCGACGGGAAGATGTCCTTCATCGCGCCGTTGGTCTTCACAGTGGCCCAGACGAGATCGATCCATAGCCCGCTCGGGAACTGCTGCTGGAAGTGCTCTGGCATGGCCCTGTAAGGACCGAAACCGGGGACCAAGAAGTACCCAAGGTGCCCGAAGCAGACGACGATGAGCATCCCGAGCATGAACTCTCCGACGAGGCGCGCGTCGCGGGCGCCGAAGATCAGCGGGAAGATGTGCGCAGCCAGCAGGAAGAAGTACGAGAAGTAGAAGAACGCGAACCACTCGGTCGTGAGCGGTCCCACAAAACGATCGAGCGCGATGGCCGGCTCGAAGCCGAAGAGCCTCAGGTCAAGCGCATAGAGTTCTCGGTCAGCCGAGCCAGGATTTACGAGTGGCAGCAGGTGCTTAAACGAGAAGTAGCTCATCTGGACCGTGCCGTAGATCCCGACGCGGTAGAGCAGTGCACTCCAGAACCCGCTCTTGAGTAGCTCACCCCGCACCAGGGCCATGCAGATCAGGAAGGTGCCAAATAGGGCCAGCGTTTGGCGCAGGCAGAGAGCACGGAAGGGACCTGTGGGCGCGAGCCAGACCGCCACGTTGAGCCCCAGGAGGTACGCGAAAACGAGCCCCTCGGCGACGCCAGCGGAGCGGAAGGCAAACTTCAGTCGCTGCTTCACCTAACGCTCCGTGTGGCCTCGCTCCGCGTCCGCGTCCGGCTCCGGAATAGGGTCTGTCGTGGGCTCGCTGCTCTCTTCGGTGACCCGCAGCCGCGGCGCAGGTGCTTCGCCGAGCAGCGCACCGACGCTGGCCTCAGCCAGGAGCAACTCAGCCTGCTCCGTGTCAATGCGCAGCAGCTTTGCGGCGCGGGCAGCGTCGAGCTCA
>JANNWK010000314.1:0-2780 GCA_031408355.1 Myxococcales bacterium | reverse complement strand
GTGAGCCTCGCCGATGGCCAGCACGCGCGGCGAGTCTGCGAGCACGTGGTCGAAGGCGGCCTCGGTGGTCGCGAAGGCCTTGCACTGGAGCGCGCCGCAGCCGCGCTAGTTCGGGGTCGGCCCGGGGGCGGCGACCGCGCTCGGAGCGTTTGTGGCGGGCGCAGCAGGGCTCGTCGGGGCTACTCGGGGCTCCACCGCGACTCGCTCGCCGCTTCCTGCGCAGGCCACGGCAGCATCGAGACCGAGCAGGAGCGGTAGGGTTCTCAACGTTGTCACCGGGCTACGTTACTCAAAGAAGCCGCCCCGCGCAGCTGTCATGGGCGGGCGAAGAGCCGGAGGTCGCTGCGCTCGACCCAGCCTTCGCTGGCGCCCCATTCTACGCGACAACGTCCGTCGGTCTGCTCCAGCACGTAGACCATGGCGCCTTCGGGGGCGCTTGTGTCTTCGCCGCGCCGGGCTGGCAGCGGTCGGCCTGTGGCGTCGAGCAAACGCGCCTCCGTGACCACCACCACGGCCGGCGTGGTGCTCAACCTGAAGCGCAGCGAGGCGTACGCCCCGGATCCGAAAGCTAACGCCGCGATGCCGCCAACACCGATCGCGACAGCGCCGCTTAAGCGCCCGAGGGGGCTGCTGGCGAGCCTTCGGGCCAGAAGTCCCGCTGCGAGTACGAAGGAGGCCAAGCCGGCCACGATCGCCCAGACTTGTTCGGGGAGCAGCGACGCGACGGCTCGCCCGAGCCGTGGACGAACGACGACGCTGGCTCCCTGCTTGGCACGACGGCCCGCGATCTCCGCCTGAACGGCGTCGAGCGCGCGCTCCGCCTGGGGATCGTCGGGGCGGAGCAGCAGCGTCTCCGTCAGGGCAGCGGCGGCTCGGCCGAGGTCACCGCTGCGGGCGCGCGGACCTTCGGCACGCGCTAGGTAGGCGGCAGCGCGCGCTAGGCCAGCGTCGGGGTGATGAAATCCCTGGTCCGCGAGCAGCTCGAGTCGATCGATGGCTTCGTTCTCGGCCCCCTTGGCGAGCGCCGAAAGGGCCGCAGCGTAGGCCGCGTCCGGAGACGCGGCGGCCGCGGCCTCCGTGGCCTGCACGCTGGCGGCGCAGGTCAAAAGGACCAGCAGCATGGGGAGGCGTAGGCAGGGCGCGAGGGATTTCAAGCGTTCACGGCCTCGGGCTTGGCGGGAGCGAGGCTGCCGAGCTTTTGGCAGGTGGTCCGGGCTTCCTCCGCCAGCGCCAGCAGATCAGCCGACTCGCCCGCGAAGCGTAGTTCGTCGCAGCGAGCAAGCTGGCGAGCGGTCTCGGTGGCGAGCTCGGCTGGCACACCGGCGGCCTGTAGGGCGCTGGCAAGCTCGGACCTGAGCAGGCCGCGCGCGCGCAGTGAGGTCGCCCGGGCGATCGCCGACAAGAGCGCCCTTTCGGCGGCTCCGGCGGCCAGAACGACGTCCTTCTGGTCAACCGCGACAGCTAGCTGCAACAGCGCCTCAGCGACGGCGTTCGTCAAAGAAGCCTGGCGCGCCCGAAGCTTGCGCCGCATGAAACCCGCGGCGTCCGAGAGCGCGAAGCCTGCCAGCGCAGAGAGCGGCAGGGCCAAGAATAGCCCCCAGAAAGCCCGACTGCTGGTTAGGTAGGCAGGGGCGGGCGCAGCGCTGGCCGTGAGCGCGCGTGGCGGAGTGACCAGTTGCCTGAGCTTCGCCACCGAGCTCGCGCCGCGGCTAGGATCCCGCGGCTTCGCGCTACCCGTGACTTGGATGGTGCCGAGCGCCGCGCGAGCCACACCGTAGGCGCGCGCTTTGGGATCGTAGTACGGCAGGCTGAGCTCACCGAGGTCGACGGCGCCCGGCTGCTCCAGCTCGACCACGTAGGTGAACGTGCGGAACCCCTGCACGACGCCTGCGCGCGGCCCAACCTGGTCGATGAGCTGCGGCTCGAGCCAGCGCACGCCGTGCTGTTCGGGCACCAGCAGCGAGTAGGGCAGGTTGCCTGTTCCCTCCAACTTGGCCACGACGGCGACGCTGCCCCCCGCCTCGACGTTTCGGGGTTCGATCCGCGCCGACAGCGTGTAGCGACCGACGTCACCGATGCGATAGCCAGGCGGTCGGCCTTCGAGCGGCGGCTCGACCACGCGGATGTCGATGGCTGCGGAGCTGCGGGCGAGCCCGAGCGGGTTGTTTCCCGAGTAGGCTCGGCCTGCGAAGCCGAAGTTCATGGCGCCGGCTTTGAGCTTCCCAGCCTTGACGGGAAAGAGCGCGAACTCGGCGACCTTGACCGTGATGAAACGCTTGCCTTCGATGTCCATCGCGTACGCTTGCGGCTGGCGCGTGCCGTCCATCAGCGAGAACGCAATGAAATCGTTGCGGCTGGGCTCGCTCGCGATGGCAGCGTCGTACTCACCGCGCCCGCCGTAGGCGTACACGGCGAGCGTGACCTGTTCGCCGACGACCACCTTGCGGGGCAGCGCCCGCGCGCGCAGAAATGCCAGCGGGTCGGGCGCGCGCTCCAGCCGGTACTCTTCGGGCACGACCGGCGGAGCTTCGGGTGCTTCTTCGACCAACCCAGGAAACCCGGGGAACGCGGGCGAACGCCCGAAGCCACGCAGCAGCCCGAGCGGGTCGAAGGGCTGCCCCGCGAGCGGCGGTGGAGCTTGGCCCAGGGAGCCTGCTGGCACGACCTCGACCGTGACGGTTTGATCGACCTTGCGCCCCGCGCTGGTCTGCACGCTGGCCGGCCCTATCCGGAACTTTCCCGGGCGGCTTGGGGTGAGGGTCCACGTCGCCGAAATGCCG
>JANNWK010000313.1:0-1519 GCA_031408355.1 Myxococcales bacterium | reverse complement strand
AGTGACAACGTATCCTATTGGTAATGTACTCACTGAGCATCAATGCAAGTTGACGAAACATTGATTCCGTCCTCTTCATGTTTCAGCGCTCCATCAGCGCGCGGGCGATGACGAGTTGTTGGATCTGCGACGTTCCTTCGTAGATCGTCGTCACGCGAACGTCGCGATGCATCCGCTCCACCTTGTACTCCCTGCTGTAGCCGTTGCCGCCGAAGATCTGCACGGCTCGATCACAAATCCAGTTCGCGGCCTCCGTGCAGTAGTACTTCGCCATCGACGAGATCTGGGGCGGCAGTCGCCCTGAGTCAGAGCGTCCGGCCGCGCGCCAGAGCAGCGCCCTCGAGGCCTCCGCTCGGACATGCATGTCGGCCAGCATCCACTGGATGGCCTGGAGTTCGCCGATGGGCTTGCCAAAGGCCTTGCGCGTGCGGGCGTACGCGGCCGCCTCCCCCATCGAACTCATGGCCATCCCCAACGCCTGCGCGCCGATGCCGAGGCGCCCTCGATCGAGCGAGCCCAGGGCCACCTTCATCCCGTTCCCGACGCCGCCGAGCACGTTGCACTCGGGCACCTCGACGCCCGTGAACGAGTACATGGCCGTCTTGCTCGCGCGCAGGCCCATCTTGTCTTCCAGGCGCGCGAGTTCGAGCCCCTTCGATTCAGCCTCCACGATGAAGGCCGTGATGTCGCCGGGGGCCTCGCCCGTGCGCGCCATGACGACGAAGACCTTGGCGACGCCCGCGTTGGTGACCCAGGCCTTCGTCCCGTCGAGGATGAAGCGATCGCCCTTCTTCACCGCGCGAGTCTGCATCGCCTTCGCGTCGGAGCCCGAGCCGGGTTCCGTCAGCATGAAGCCGCCGAGCCACCGGCCATCGGCCAGAGGACGCAGGTACTTCTCGCGCTGCTCATCGTTGCCGAAGCGCAGGATCGGCTGGCCACAGACGGAGTTCGTGACGGACAGCGTCACGGCAGTGGACGGGCACTCGCGCGCGACCTCCTCGAGGGCAACGCAGTAGCTCACGGCGTCGAGGCCAGAGCCCCCCCATTCCTCGGGCACGGACATGCCGCAGAGGCCAAGCTCTCCGGCTCGTCGCAGCACCTCGTGAGGGAACTCGGAGAGGCGATCTCGCTCCGATGCGCCCGGGGCGATCTCCGTTCGCGCGAAGTCGCGCACCATGTCCCGGAGCGCGAGCTGATCGTCGTTCAGCCCGAAGTCCACGATCAGTCCGCCCGCTTCAGGACATCCGCAGCGATCACCATGCGCTGGATCTCGCTCGTGCCCTCGTAGATCTGACAGATGCGCGCGTCGCGGAAGTGGCGCTCGGCCGGGTACTCGTTGACGTAGCCGTAGCCGCCGTAAATTTGCACGCACTTGTCGGCGCAGCGCGAGGCCGCTTCCGACGCAAAGAGCTTGGCCGTGGCGGCCTCGGTGCTCCAGCGCTTCTTGAGATCCTTCTTCACCTCGTCCTTCACCGCGGCGGCCTTCCACGTGAGGAGCCGCGCGGCGTCCACTTCGGTG
>JANNWK010000312.1:0-12170 GCA_031408355.1 Myxococcales bacterium | reverse complement strand
TGCTCGGTATCGCCTCGAGTATCACAGCGCCATGCGTGATCGCTTGGGCGAGCTTGACGGGGTGTTGTCTTCCTCCGGCGACCCTGCAGCTGGCCTCGCCTCTGCCAAACGCAGCGTGCATGCCATGAAGGGGACGGCGGCTTCGGTCGGCGATGACGTGACGGCTTGGTACTGTCACGGGCTCGAGTCCCGTCTGCGCGCCGTGCCAAATGACCCCGCCAGCGCTAGCTCGGCGGTCGTTGAGTTGGCGCGCCACCGGGCGATGCTCGCGCTGCTAGTCGAGGATTCGGCGCGCGGGATCGCCACTCTGCGGTTCCTGTCGAGCGAGGTTCCGGAGGTGCGGCGTTGGGCCGAAGCGCCGCCCAGAGCAGGTCGACCTCGCGCGAAGAGTCACCCGCCCAGTCGCCCACCCGGCCCGGATCCGGCAGCGGAGCAGGGTCAACTCAGGATCGCTCCCTTGGAAGTGGAGCGCTTCTTTGAGCGTATCGAGCATGTGAGCATGGTCGGTCACGAACTGTTGCGTGGGGCTGATCTGGCACGCCAGATCGCTCACCGGCTGCGAGCGGCGCAAGGCGGGCTTCAGGAGGCGATGCGGCTCCTCCAGCCCGCCGGGCAAGCAGGCCCCTGGGCGCTCGCGGCTTCTCGGATCGAAACCGCAGCGGCCAGCCTGCGCGCCAGCGCCGCCAACGCGGAGCGGGGCGCCGCTGCCTTCCGTCGCGGTTCGGCGATAGTCGAGCGGCGCTCACGCGAGATGCGCAGCGCCTTGGCCGAGCTTCGACGCACGCACGTGGGCAGCTTGTTCGAGCGGGTGGCTCGCGCTGTCGAGCGTTTCGCTGAAACGGAAGGCAAGCGCGTTAGTGTCCAGCTTGCGGGGGGCGATCTGCCCATCGATCGGCGAGTGGCTGACAGGCTGTACGATTCGCTGATTCAGCTGGTCAAGAACGCGGTGTCGCACGGCGTCGAAACACCGGAGCGGCGGCTCGCCCAAGGCAAGTCCGAGGTGGGCGTCATCAGCTTGCGAGCGACGCGCTTGGGTGAGTGGCTCAGGATCGTCGTGGAGGATGATGGCCCTGGCGTGGACACGACCCGGCTTCGTGAGCTGGCCGTGGAGCGCGGCATCATGACGCGCCAGGTGGCTGACCGAAGTGCCGAGAGCGAACTCTTGCTGCTCCTCTTCCTGCCAGGCCTCACCACCACCAAACGCGCGGATATACTGCGTGGGCGCGGGCTTGGGCTCGACCTCGCGGAGGATGCCGTCAGGCGCCTCGGCGGGACCATCTACCTGAGGAGTCGCGAGTCGGGCGGCTTGGCCGCCACCCTGGAGGTCCCGAGCGACCAGAGCGTGGTGGATGTACTTTGGCTACGCGACGGGGCTGAGGACTATGCCATTCCCGTCGATTTCGCGGGCAAGCTCTGCCTGCCTTCAGCAGGGTTTCGCGGCGTCCGACTGGCCGCGTGTCTGGGCAGAGCGGCCTCCGGCTATGCGCCGGTGAGTTTGGAGTTGCGGGTGGAGGGCGCTCTGCCTGTCGCGGTGGGGGTAGACCACGTGGGGGGCGTGGAGTCGGTGGCGATCCGCCCACTGCCATCGCTCATCGCCTTGTCGGGCCCATTCTCGGGGGCCATTCTGCGTAGCGACGCTCAGCTCAAACTGGCGCTTGACGCGCCGCTGGTGGCCGCGCGCGCTTGGGCGATGAGCCGGTGACGACAGAGCCTCACGAGCTCCGCTTTCAGGCGGCGACGGCCGAGCACGTCGGTGCGCTTGCGCGGATCGCCGAAGAATGCGGGCTCGTGGTCGACTTTTCGGCGGAGCTAGCCAAGAGCTACGCCGTCCTTCTGGTGGCGCTGTCGGACGAAGCTATCCACGGTTTCCTACTGGCGTGGCGCGCGGCTGACGAACTGCACCTGACAGACCTTGGGGTTACGGCAAGGTTTCGCCGGCGGGGTGTGGGTCGTGGCCTGGTTTGCGCGCTAAGGCAGATCGGGATGCGCACGGGCGCGGCTGTGATCTTGCTCGAGGTTCGAGCCAGCAATGCCGCTGCCCGTGAGCTGTATCGCCAGCTGGGCTTCGACGAGGCCGGAAACCGCGCCCGATACTACGCGGACACGGGTGAAGACGCCGTGGTCATGCGGCTTGGGCTCGGCTAGGGTGCGCGCATGCAGGTGCGCGCCCGGTCCGCCATGAAGCGGTGGTTCGCGCCGCTGCTCTGCGCGGCCTGCTCGCTAGGCTGCGAAGGCCGTCGCTCGGACCCCTTGCAGGCCGCCAGCGCCACTGAACCGAGCCCCAACGCGAGCATCCTGCCCGGGCCGCTTGCGGGGGCGCCGAAACTCCCTCTTCGTGATGCCGGTCATCCGCCGTTTCCAGAGGGGAGCGGAAGCGCGGACGCACGCGTTCCCGCGCCGCCGAGCGCGTTGCGCGACGACGAGACCTTGCCTCCCGACACCGAGCTTCGGCCTGCGCCGGGGCTTGGTCTGGAGGCGCGCTTTCGCTGGCTTGAGCCGGCGCTGGCACGAGCGCCCGACGACAACGTCGAGGCGCTGGCCCGGGCGCGCGAGCGGAGCGCCTTCGTGCTGGCTATCGAGCTCTCGGCGCTCGGCCGGATGGACGTACGCTTCACCTCCCCTGCCGCGGCTCTCCCAGCGGGCCTGCAGCTGCGCGCTCGCGAAGATCGCTACGGGCACCTGCTGCTTTGGCCCGACGGAGGCGGTTACACGCCCATCACTCCTGGCACGCTGAGGGCGCTGCTCGTGGATGCCCGGCTCGACGTGACGCAGCTCGCAAGTCCGAGCCCGAGCGGGCTAGGGCAAGGCGGACTGCTGGGTCTGCCTACCGACCGCCAAGCCTTCGAGACGAGCCTTGGTCGGCTGGAGCTCGAGCAAGCCAGCGTCCCCGCCGCCGGCAGCGGAGGCGCGTTGCTTTGTCGCATGCTGCTGGAGCTTGTGGCGGTGTCACCGGAGTCGGTCGCCTGCCGCGTGGACAGCGTGCCGCTTCGAGCCGAGTATGCGTGGCCTTCGGGCGTCCGTCTCGGTTTCGAGGTAGTCAAGCTGCTCAAGCGCGCCGAGCTGCCCGGGGCCGCGTTGGCCACTCCACCGCTCAATGCGCAACGGCGTCGTGGCGAGTTGCCCAACATGCCGACGGCCGCACTCGTCGACGAGCGGCTCCTGTCGGAATTTCGGACGCGTGCCTTGCCTAAGCCCGAAAAGCCCGATCCAACAGCGCCGAAACTCGGCTTGGCCGTGCATAACCGCAGCGACAGCCCACGCTACGTGCTCGTCGATGGCGTTCCTGTGGTCTGGTTGAAGCCCGGGACGGATTGGCTCGTCACCGGCCTTAAGCCTGGCCGCTACAGGCTCCAGTCTCGTGATTTTTCGGGCGCAGAGACGAGCGGGCCCCGCAGCCTGGAGCTTCCGGCGCGCTTTCTGATCGGCGAGGAGCCAGAGAAAGCTACGCACTAGCCGCGCGGTCGGCGCTGCCCGCTAGTTTAAGAAGCGCAGTTCGGCCTGGTAGTCTTGGTCGGTGTATTCCATTTCGGAATAGCCTTCCTCCTCCAGCCGAGCGCGCAGTGCTTCCACGGTGATTTCGACGACCTCGATCCGTGTGGTGAGCAGGAAGTATTGGTCCTCCGGGACCTCGGGCACCGTGGCCAACCTGGCGGCGACGTAGCCATGGTCTTCTGGAGCGACGCGCAACATGGAGCGTGGCCCGTCGTGGTCGGTGCTGCCGTAGAGAGCGTCATAGGCGATGCCGAACGGATTGACGGAGACGAACGCGACGCTCGAGCACACTTGAAAGTCGTGCAGGCTCTCGCTGGGCATGCGCCAGAAACCGCGGGTTTGGCGGCGCAGCACTTCGCCGAAGTAGGCGCCTGCGGCGTGCGCGGTCAGAGCGGCCAGTTCGGGCTTGTGGCTGAGCTCTTCCCGCACCTCGCCCAGGTAGTGGTCCAGAAGTGGCAGGGTTTCGGGCGTGAAGTCGAGGTCCGTGCCGAGGGCCCGCTTGACGTACTCGAGGCAGGCGCGGACGAGGTCGGCGATGGGCTCTGGGGCAGCGGTCGGCTTCATGTGCCCGCAGCGTAGCAGGGTACAAGGGGAACACCTGTCAACCCCAAAGCCTCCCGTAAGTCGTTTCAGCGGCTCAGGCGGCGGCGCAGCCCCGGCCTGGCCTCCACGCTCGGGTGGCCGTTTCAGGGGCGCCACGCGGATCATTCCGAGATCCGCAGCGTACCTGGGCGAAAGCGCTTGCGAACAGGACCGAGCCGGAGGATTCCTTAGCCCCCCCCGGAAGCGTGTTACGCTCACGCCCCCGTCCCGGGTCTCCCGCGAAGCTCAATTATCTCACGCATGCGCCTCGGCATCCTCAGTGACATCCACGCCAACTACGAGGCGCTGAGCGCCGTGGTGGAGGCGTTCAAGAGCGAGAGCATCGATCGCTACTACTGCTTGGGTGACACGGTGGGTTACGGCGGGTCGCCCAATGAATGCGCCGACGTCGTGCGCGGCTTGGTCGAGGCGACCATTCTCGGCAACCACGACGCGGCGGTCGCCGGGCGCATGGACTATTCCTATTACTACGAGGCGGCACGCCACGCCCTCGACCTGCATGCGCAGCTGCTCTCGGCTGAGAACATGGACTGGCTGAAGGTGCTCCCCTACCAGATCAAGCTGCCGGAGCAGTCGCTGAACCTTTGCCACGGTTCTCCGGTGCGGCTTGAGGAGTTCGAGTACATCTTCGCGCCCGAGCAGGCTCGCGAGTGCCTGCCGATCTTCGACGAGCTGGCGCCGCTGACGCTGATTGGTCATTCCCACCTGTGCAAAGTCTTCGCGCTGACGCGCACTTCGGTCGAGGAATTGCCTCCGATCGATTTCGATCTCCAGCCGGACCGGAAGTACATCGTGAGCGTTGGCTCGGTCGGTCAGCCTCGCGACTACGATAACCGTGCCAGTTACACGCTCTACGACGCGGCCAAGAAGCGCTTCGAGTTCAAACGGGTCGAGTACGACATCGAAACGGCAGCGGACAAGGTGCTGCGCGCCAAACTCGAACGCAATTTCGCGCACCGGTTGTTCATCGGCGTCTAGCGCCGCGCGCGCCTATTGCGTGACGGTCCAGCTGCTGCTGCCGTCTAGTCCGTCGGACATGCAGACGCCAAGCGCCACCAGTTCATCGCGGATGGCGTCGCTCGTTTGGAAGTCCTTGTTCTTGCGAGCCTCGGCACGCTCGCCAAGCTTCTGTTCAATCGCTTCAGCCGATAGCTTGCGCAAACTGACGCGTCGCTCTCGAACGCGCGCTGCATAGCCTGCCGGCTTCGCGTTCATCAAGCCGAGCTGCGCGGTAAGCCTGTCGATCGCCAGTAGGGTATGTCGGCCCAGCACACTTGCCGCTCCGACGAAGCTCGCGTCCTTCTTGCGTTTCTGCACCAGCATCACGGTTTCGTTGCCGATGCGCATCATCTCCCCGAGCGCAGCCAGGGCTACGGGCGTGTTCAGGTCATCGTCCAGCGCCGCTTCGGCCTGGGCCTCGGCGGCCTCCAGCTCAGCCTTATGCTTCTGCAGCTCAGGCGGGAGCTTGGCCGGAGCCGTGAGCCCGGCGCGCGTCAGGTCCACCAGACGCTCGACGGTGGCGAACAGATAGTCCACTCGGCGCTCGGCCTCATCGACGCCGGGAAACACGACTCGGCCGTCCGGCAACTGCTCGGTGTCGAACTGAATGGGGCCCCGGTAGTGCGCGCTCAAGAGGAACCAGCGGAAGCCTTCGGGGTCGTTGCGGGCGAGCACGTCCCGCACCGTCACGAAGTTCCCCAGCGATTTACTCATCTTCTCCTTGTCGACGTTGACGAAGCCGTTGTGCATCCAGCAGCGAACGTAGTCGCCCGCGTCCGGAGCCGCGGCTTCGCTCTGCGCGATTTCGTTCTCGTGGTGCGGAAAGACCAGGTCCATCCCGCCTGTATGGAGATCAAAACCGTGGCCCAGGTACTTGCCGCTCATGGCCGAGCACTCAACGTGCCAGCCCGGCCGGCCGTGCCCCCATGGGCTCCCCCAGCCCCACTCGGCCGCCGCCGCTCCCTTCCAAAGTGCGAAATCGAGCGGGTCGCGCTTCTGGTCGTCCCGCTCGACGCGCGCGCCCGCGATGAGCTCGTCGATCTTTCGGCGCGATAGCTTGCCGTAGCTTGGGAAGCTGCGTACGGAAAAATAGACGTCGTGCTTGCCCTCGCCCACATCGAGCGCGTAGGCGTTGCCTTGCCGAATCAACTCTTGAATGAGCGTGATGATTTCCGGCAGGTGTTCGCTGACGCGAGGCTCGTGGGTCGGTGGCAGACAGCCGCAGCTGGCCATCTCTTGTTGATAGACAGCCGTCATGCGACTGGCGAGCTCAAGCGGGCTTTCGCCATTCTTCGCGGAGCGCTCCAGGATCTTGTCGTCGACGTCGGTGATGTTGCGAACGTAGGTGACCTTGAGCCCCTTGTGCTTCAGGCGCCGCACTAGCAGATCGGGCGCGAGCGCGGCCCGAGCATGCCCAGCGTGCGGAACGTCGTAGACGGTCGGACCGCAGCAGTAGACCGTGGCCTCGCCGGCGACCCTGAAGGACAGCTCCTCCGCCTTACGAGATAGCGTGTTGTAGACCCTCAACGTCGATGCCATAGGAAGAGGCGTAGGGTGTCGGCTGAGGGCCCGATGGTCAAGGTGGCTACCTGGAGCTGCTCGGCCACGGGGCGGGATCCCCAAGACATTGGGGGCTCGACAAGGGCCCTTTCGAAGCCGATACTCCGGCGGCTTCTGGAGAGGGGCACCGCAGGAGGTAGTCGGTCTTGGGTCTTCCATCTAGCCTTCAGGGTTCAGCGCTCGACTTCCTGCACGCGGACGGCGTGGACCTGCTGCAACGCCTCGAGCCTGCTTACCAGTGGTGCGAGGCGCGCTTGGCGGCGGGCTACGATTCGTATCAGAAGGTCATTGAAAGTCCGGTCGGCACTGAAGTGCGGGCTCGACTCAGAGACGGCACGCTGATTTCAGGCCTCAATTTCGCGAGTCAGGACTATCTCTCGCTCTCAAGCGCTCCCGAGGTGCACCAAGCGGCAATCGATGCCGTTGCCCGCTACGGCGTCCACTCGGCAGGCTCAGCGGCCCTGATGGGGATTACCCACCTGAGCCACCTACTCGAGCAAGAGCTCGCCGAGTTCACGGGCTACGAGGATTGCACGGTCTTTCCGATCGCCTGGGCTGCCGGTTATGGGCTCATCACCACGCTCGTTCGCGCGACCGATCACGTGCTCATCGACCTGCTGGCCCATGCTTGCCTGCAGGAAGGCGCGCGCAACTCGACCAGCAACGTGCACCGCTTCCCCCACCTGAGCAATCGAGCGGTAGAGCGACGCTTGCGGCGGCTCCGCTCGGCGTCGCCCGATGCCGGGATCCTGGTGGTCACCGAGAGCGTCTTTTCAATGGACAGCGACTCACCTGATCTCGCCGAGCTTCAGGCGTTGTGTCACGCCTATCAAGCTACCTTGCTGGTGGACTGTGCCCATGATTTCGGCGCGCTCGGGGAGAACGGGCTCGGCGTGCTCGAAGAGCAGGGCATGGCGGGCAAGGTGGATCTCTTGATGGGCTCGTTCTCCAAGGCGCTGGCGTCGCCGGGTGGGTTTGTGTGCAGCAACTCGGCGAGCCTCAAGTGGGGACTTCGCTACACGTGTGGTCCCTCGACCTTCACGAACGCCATGACACCGCTCCAGGCCGCCATCGTGCGTGCGTCCCTGGCGATCGTTCGGAGTGAACAGGGAACGACGCGGCGCAGGCGCCTGTTGGCCAACGTGATCCATTTTCGCGAACGCCTCACCGACTTGGGCTACGTGGTGCTCGGTCGGCCCACCGCGGTGATTCCGGTGGTCCTCGGCGACGTGGCCTACGGGCGTATCTTGACCAAACACGCGCTGCGCCTGGGCGCCATCGTCAACCTCGTCGAGTACCCGGCCGTGTCTGCCAAGAGTTCGCGTTGGCGGTTGCAGGTCATGGCCGACCACACGCGCGAGCAGCTGGACCAGTTCATCGATATCTTGGCGCTGGCCGAACGCGATGCGACGCGCGAACGCGGCTCGCTCAGTCCTCCGGCCCCTCCGCCCGAACACGACCTGCGCGAATCGGGGGTGGTGCCCAAGGCGCCCCACGTTCCGGACATGGAAACGCTGATCCCGCGCCGTCGCGGCGCCGTGTGAGGCGTCCGGAGCCCGCCCGCAGGAGGCCTTGACAGATACTGAACTAAAGTTCAGCCTAAGTCGGAAGGGCGCGAACTCGTTTGGACTTTTGCTTCATCCACAGCGCTGATCTGCACTTGGGTGGCCGCCGCTGGTTGAGGGAGAAGCCGAGCAGCCAGCACATCGCGGACACGGCTTCTCGGGCGGATCAACTCGCACTCACGGCGCTGGTGGACCTGTGTCTGCAAGAGGGGGCCAAGGTGCTGCTCTGCTCGGGCGACCTAGTCGACGGCTGGTGTCGTGACCACACGGTGGGGATGTGGCTCGTGCACGAACTGCTGCGTTTGCGTGAGGGCAGCTGCGAGGCGGTGCTGCTCCTTGGCAATCACGACGTCCGGACGCGGGTAGTGAAGCCGCTCCTGCTACCCGAGCACGCCTGTTGTCTCGGTCTCGGGGGTCCAGAAACGCGAGTCTTCGATGCGCTCGGCCTGGCGCTCCACGGCTGGAGCTTTCCGGAGCCCGCGCAGCCGACAGATGTGGCTTCACTGTACCCGGCACCGCTTGCGGGCCTGCTCAACGTGGGTCTCTTGCACACCAGCGCTGAGGGGCGACGCGGACACAGCGACTACGCGCCGTGCTCGCGTCGTACCTTGCGCCGGCACGGCTACGACTATTGGGCGCTCGGCCACGTGCACACGCGCGAAGTCATCGCGGAGGATCCGTGGATCGTTTTTCCTGGTAATTTGCAGGGTCGCGGAGCCCGCGAGTCTGGAGCTAAAGGAGCAACGCTCGTGCGTGTGAGTTCTGGGAAAATCCGTAGCGTTGAGCACCGTTCCCTGGATGCGCTCCGCTTTGCGACGGTTGTCGCTGACACGAGTGCCGCCAGGAACTTCGATGACGTTGTTTGTGCCGCGAAATGCGCGCTCTTGCGAGCCACCGCTGAGGCCGAGGGGCGACCGCTCGTGGTTCGTCTCGTCTTGAACGGCGTGGCTGGCGCTGCTTGTACGCTAGCCGTCCCCACCTGGGAGCGCCCGGCAACCTTCAAAGCCTTCAGGCACGAGCTGTGTAGCGACTGCCTGTGGGTCGACGAAACCTGGGTCAATACCGGGGTCGGTTCCTGGCTACTCGACGTCGCCGCCTGAAACGTGGCACGCGCCGCTTCCCCGGCCTAGCGCGTCACGACCGTGGGGCGCGCGCCGGTCAGGAACACGGACGTGCGGCGTGCGGCTGGTTTCGTCGCGAGCTTGCCCTTGGGCTTGGGCTTGCCCGTTGCTGCAGGTTCGCTGCGCGGGACCGGGACCGGGGCCGGGGCCAGACTGGGGCCGGTGGCGGCAATCGCGGGCGTGGGCTGCGCGGGCTCGGGGCCTCTCCCTGCCGTGGAGGTTACGACGGCAGTCTTGAACTCTGCCGCCAGCTCCTGCCGTTGCCATACGAAACGACCGAAGCCGAGCAGCGTGAACGCGATCAAGGCCAGCATTACGCGCCTTACCATGCTGGTAAAACGCTGGCGCCGGGCGGCCTGAAGCCCGCTTGCCGGCAGCGCTTCAGCGCTTTCCTGTTCCGGCGCGGCGGCCTCGCGCCAAGGACTTGCGCTGGTCGCGGACGTGATTTGGCTGAAGCTCATGGACAGAGAGGTAGTCACCGCCGGCGCGTCGAGCAGGCAGCCCACCGCGCCGGAGAAAGTTTCAGCCCTCGTAGAGCCTGCCGCGCGGGCTCCAAGTCGACGAACCACGCCGGGCTGGCCACTCGGGTCAGAACTTCTCTTCCGGACTTTCGTAGCCGGGCTCTTTGCGTGCGATGGCGCTAAAGAAGAAGTTACCGGTCGCTATCGCGGCTCGGGCGCGCGGGTCGTCGCTCTCCGCCAAGTTCGTGAGTTCCTTGGGATCGTGGTGGAGGGCATAGACCTCGACGGTGCGTTTCGACCGCGTGAAGATCACCTTGTAGCCATCGTCCAGGTAGAGGGCTTGAATGTGGCCGCCGGTGTCGACCGCGACGGGTCGCTGCAAAGTGGTCGCTTTGCCCGCGATCAGGGGCAGTAGGCTTTGTCCCATCCAGAAGCCGGGGGTCGCAAGCCCGAACAGATCGAGCACGCTGGGGCCAATGTCCATGAGGGTCACAGGTGCCGTCAGGTCCTGTCCTGTGCGGCCCGGGGCGTAGAAGAAGAGAGGCACATGCACCAGCTCTTCGTAGGCGGACCGGGCATGATTGAACATGCCGTGCTCCCCGAAAGCCTCGCCGTGGTCTGCCGAGATGATGATGTACGTGCGCTCGGCGAGTCCCTTGTCCGCCAGGTACGCGCGCAGTCGTCCGAGCTGCCTGTCGACGAGACCGACTTCGGCCAGGTAACGCTGAAACGGCGTGCCCTTTTTGCCCGCGAGATCATAGGGCTGGTGCGGATCGACGAAGTGGCTATAGACGAAGAGCGGCCCCTCGGAGGCGCGCTCCAAGTCCGCGATGATCGCGTCTACCGCGACGGTGGCCGGCTTGGGTCGGGGCGGCACCTGGATCTCGGTAGCAAACCCACGCGCCACGCCGCTGGCACCGTAGATCCGCCCCAGCGTTCCGGCGACCAGCAACGTGGATACACCGTTTCGCGCGAGGAGCTCGGGAAAGCGTGGCGTCTCCTCGATCAGCGGGACCTTCTTGTCTCCGCTCCAGCGCAGCTGTGAGTAGTACTTGCCGGAGAAGATGGACGCCATGGTCGTCATGGTCGACGCGGTTGGCGACCGTGCGACGCGAAAATAGCTCGACTCACGGCGTAGGCGCATGAACTCGGGCAGCTTCTTGGTGTGCCGTGGATTCTCAATCACGTCGGCGCGGAACGCGTCGACGGTGAAGAACATAACGATGGGCGGCTTGGCGGGCACGATGGCGCCGGTTGCTGGTACAGAGCCCAGACTCTCGCGGCTCTCGAACCAAGGGGAGTTCCGGTGCTTTGCGGGGACGTCCCCGAGGGAGCTGGTCCTATCGTCGGGCGACAGCCGTGCGATCAGTGGCGCCAGAACGCTGCTGGGCAAGGCGTATAGGCGCAACCTCACATCGCCGGGGGCTGGCACCAGCACCGCCACAGCGCCAGCGGCGGTGGCGAGCAGCGGCAGCAGCAACCGGAGGGGACGCCGAACGGGCGGCAACGTTAGCCCCTCCAAGGCATTGGAAATGAGCAACGACGACAGCCAGGCAGCCATCAGATGGCACGCGAAGTAGTCGCGCTGCAAGCTGAGGGCATTGATGACGGCCAACGTGAGGCCGCCAGTCGCCAGCGCCACCCGCAGCAGAGTGCTGGTTGGACTCCAGAGCAGGCGCGAAGCTCCCAGAACGAGAGCGAAGACGCTGGCTAGGCCGAACGTGACCAGCCACTGCGGCAGCGCCACCCGATGTGCGAGGTTCGAGACGTCGTCCGCGGCAGTGAGGAGACCGACCACGAGCACGCTGAAGCCGAGCAGCGCCGCCTGCGACCTGCGCCGGTCCAAGATACCGGGCCTGAAGCGCGCGACCACGAGGCGTGTAGCGTGAATGCCGCCCCAAACCACGCCTCCCAAGGCGAGCAGTTGACCGAGGTCGTAGGCATGATGCAGCAGGCGCGTCTTGCCGGCCGCTGGAGCCAGCAGCCAAGTGATCAGCAGCTGATTCAGCAGCGCCAACCCCATCCAGGCGGCCAACTGTGCCGCCTCCGCGCCGAGTCCCCTGCGCTCCGGGTTGGTTGTGACCGCGTTCATCCCCGCGATGGCGTAACACGAATGTCACCAATTTCGCCAGATCATCGCGGATTCGTCACGGTCGCCGACGATCCTCCCGTCCTGACCGAGGCCAGCAGGCCCAGCTCAGGCCAGCAGGATCGAGCTCATGGCGAGGGCGACTTCCATTCGGCCCTGGATGCGAACCTTGCCGTCCATGAGCAGTTCGAACGGGTTCTTCTCGCCTCGCGAGAGCGCCCAGAAGTCGTCGGCTGCCGCGCGTAGCGTGCAGGCGGGGGCGCTGTCGCCGGCCAGGCAC